>JBLMXX010000384.1:0-10558 GCA_050257995.1 Acidobacteriota bacterium
GGGGCGACGCGGTAGGGCTCGGTCAGTTCGACGATGGTCCCTCCCTCCGTCGCCGTTTCGAGCAGTCTCAACGCCGCCAGGAGGGTCGCGCGTTGGCGTTCGCGATCACCCGGCGCCCCCAGGGTCCTGCCCATCGGGTGCGGCGTCAGCAAGAGGCGCGGGACCTTCATCGGCTCGAGACGCGGGCGGAACGCTTTCACGGCAGCAACCACTGTCGGGATTCCATTCTCTTCCAACAGGCGCGCAAGGTGTCCCACGGACACATGACAGACCGGTCAAGCCGGGACGAGTAGCGCCGCCTCCGCTTGTTTTTGCTTGAATAGTTTCACCCATTCGGGTCCCGCGTGCTTGAGCAAGCGCGTTTGCGCCGTGGCGCCCATGAACGAAAACGCCTCGTCCACCAGCGTTCCGATCACACCTTCCCGCTGGAGCTCGCGCATACGCTCGAGCGGGAACACTACATTGGGATCGGAGCGCGCGCCGTGCGTGTGATATCCGCCGTGCCGGACCCGCAGGTGCTCCCTAGGGGTATCGAGGGGGATGGAACTGAGCACTGGCTCGCTCTTTAGAAAATCGTCAATCATGGCTTCCGCTTGCTGCTGGGTCATGTCCTTGATGCCGAAGGGCTCGGGATCGTGCCCGTCGACAAAATGCCCGCTGGACGTCAGTAGCATCAGGCGAGACTGGGATACGGGCTTGAGCAGGGGGGTAAACGGCGCATCGGCATAGGCGAAGGCGCCCGGGGCGGCATACCCGCGGATCTGCCATTCCACGACGAGTTGATGGAGCGGGCGCACATCTCCATCAGCAAGACTCTCGCCGAGTTTTTGCAAGAGTTCTTTAAAGAATTCGCCGGCCTGTTCGTTCGAGAGGTTCTTGAGAAACTTGAAATTCAGATTGGAGCGCGATCCGTACGAGAACGAATTCTTGAATTCCTCAAATGTTTCCGCCGGGGGTTGCGTTTGCGACATGCGCGAATGTCCTTTCCGTGCCGGATGATTTACCGCGCATGGCTGTGACGACCTTTGCCACAGCCACCGCGGGGAATTGCTCTGCTCATTCTATGCCAATACTCTGTTACGTCAATTCTGCCCCGTCCATTCAGGCGGAGCGTCATGCTCTGGCGGTTGCCCAGTGGGCTAACGCGCCGAGGGCGACGCCCCACATCAAGTGACCCAGGAAGAAGACGACCGCGTTCAAGTTCGCCAACACGGGGTCGATAAAGGGAACGACCGCGAGCGCCATCACCGCGTAAACGACGGCGCCATACATCATCCCCGCCACGATCCGGCTAGCCGGCGACTTGAACCACGGCGCGACGACCAGGGCGAAGAGGAGAGCGAAAATAACAGAGTTCATCATATGCCCCATCAAGCCCGCCATCACGGCGACGAGATCGAAGGGGACCGGGCGCGCGACCGTTTGCAGATTGCGAAAGAGCGTCGCGGCGATATACGTGGGCGCGGACCAGAAACCGGCGCCGTTGGGGATGATCGCCTCGACCATCATTTCCCACATCCCCATCACCAGACTGGCGATGAGACCTGCGCCAATCCATTTGGTCGAGAGGGCCGTGCGTGTCGCGTGCAGAGTTGTGCTGGACATTTTTGCCTCCAAAGAGTGCGAGATTTTTTGCGAACTCGATGCTCGTTCGCTCTTGCCTAACAGACGTTGCGATTTGCGGAAATCTTACCCGCGACCTACTGCAAATTTTTCAAGTACTCGCGCATCATGAGCGCCGCGGTCGCGCCTTCGCCGGCGGCGCTCGCCGCCTGCTTGGTCGAGCCCGCGCGCACGTCGCCTGCCGCAAAGACGCCTGGCAGCGACGTCATCAAGGTCTCGTCAGTGACGATAAACCCCATCTTTTCCCGCTTGATCTCCGCCGGCAGGAATCCGGCATTCGGCGCGAGACCGATAAAGACGAACACTCCATCGGGGTGCCACATGTGGCGCTCGCCGGTGGCGCGGTCCTCGACCACGACGCCCGCGAGCCGCCGCTGTTCGACCTGAAATTCCTTGATCGCGTGATTCGTTACGACGCGCATATCCGAACGCTTGGCGACGCTTTCCTGCAAGATCTTGCTCGCTTTCACTTCGGGTGTGTTTCCGACGATGGTCACCTGCCGGGCGAACTTGGTCAGAAACAATCCCTCCTCAAACCCCGAATTCCCCGTCCCGACGACGAGGACCTCCTTGCCCTTGTAGAACGCGCCGTCACACGTCGCGCAAAAGTGCACGTTGATTCCGATGAGGGCATCCTCGCCCGGCACGTCCAGCTTGCGATACCGGGACCCCGTGGCGACGAGGACGGCTTTCGCGACGTATCCCACGCCGTCGCTCGTGGTGACGCAAACATAGCGGCCGTCCTTGAAGATGCTTTTCACCGCCTGCGCCTGCAGGATCTCGACGCCGAAACGCCGCGCCTGGCTCCCCAGTCGCTCGGCAAATTCCGCGCCGCTGATGCCCTTGTCAAACCCGGGATAGTTGTCGAGGGTTTGCGTGATGCCGACCTGTCCGCCGATGGCAGACTTTTCGATGACGAGCGTGTCAATGCCTTCGCGAGCCGTGTAGATCGCCGCGGTCAAGCCTGTCGGACCGCCGCCGACGACGATGACGTCGTAAAACGTGCGCCGGGCATGCCGCTGCAAGCCGAGTTTCTCCGCCAGTTGGGCGTTGGACGGCTCGACCAGAATAGCGCCGTCGGGAAAAACAATCGTCGGAATGCTCCGCATCCCGTGATTTACCTCTTCGACGTACGTCATCGCCTCGCTGTCCTGCTCGATATCCACCCAACGATACTGGATGCGATGCTCGCCGAAGAATTGCTTGGCGCGGGTGCAATCGGGGCACCACGTCGCGCCGTAAACGATAATCGTCTCGCCGGTTTCGCTCATTTCCTCTTCCTGGTGAAAGATTTCAATTCAATGCACCTATCAGACGACCCCCGGCTCCTTTTTCTTACTTTTTGCTCCGTCCGGTTTTGCGTGATACAATACGCCGCAATGGGAACCCGCAGCAACGCCGAATGGCTGACCGACTTGTCCGCCGCATCCTCCGCGCGTGAAGCCGCACTCGCCGACCTGCGCGCCATCGTCGCCACGCATTTGCCGTACGCCTTGTCGGGGTGGCTCTCGCCCGGCGATCGGCAATTCGACGCGCTCGCCGAGGACGTGGTCCAGGAAACGCTGTTGAAAGTGATGGCGCACCTGGGCTCGTTTGAAGGGCGCAGCCAATTCACGACCTGGGTGCAAAAGATCGCCGTGCGCGTCGCGCTGACTGAACTGCGCCACCGCCGCTGGAAAGATGTCTCGCTCGACTCGATGATGACGGCGGAGGGCGAACCGGCGATGCCCACGGCGGCGCCCGCCCGCGCGACCGATCCCGCGCGCGCGGTCATGCAATCCGAGATGATGGCGATGCTGGAACGTATCATGGCGGAGGAAATGACCGAAAAACAGCGCATGGCGATGATGGCGGTGCGCGTCCAGGGGATGCCGATCGAAGAAGTGGCGCGGCAGATGGGTATGGAGCGCAATGCGCTCTACAAACTCTTGCACGACGCGCGACGGCGGCTCAAAAAACGGATGGAGCGGGAAGGGCTCAAGCCCGAAGAGGTCTTGGCGGCTTTTGAATCGGGGTAAGAAAAGCGCGGGCCGGTGCGTCTAATTCTGGAAGGCAAAAAACGATGCAAATTCCAATCGAAAAACTCAAGACGATGGTCCGCGGGGTCGCGCGGACGCAAGAAATAGAATACTCGTGCGACGACGCGTATCGCCTGCTCGACGAGTTCACTGAAGCGGTCGTGCAAGGCAAGGACGTCGCGCGGTTGATGCCGCTGGTGCAGCAGCATTTGGACCTGTGTCCCGATTGCCGGGAGGAATTCGAGGCGCTGCTGCGGGTGGTGCGAGCGGCTCAAACGGGAGCATAGTGGCGGTTGGAAGTATAGAGTCAGGCGTAACTGATCACAGGATCAGTTACGCTTTTTTTGTCTGGGGTAACCACTAAAGTCGTCACTACAATTTCGCTACTTTGTGGTAGTAACGATTTCAATCGTCCGAGGCGAGCATTTACGCGAGCTAGCCATTAGCGAAAGTCGTTACTACCATGTGATGAAATTGACAAGTTGTCGCGTTGGGGGGGGTGGATTGGCCTTACCCTCCGCCGGTTTAGCGAGGGGGGCTTGACCAGCGCCCGTCCTTCCTGTACTATCTCCCCCTAGTTTCAAAATTCACCCCAAGGAGCCCCATATGCCGAGCGCGAAGAAAAAGACCGCCACCAGTAAGCAGACGTCACGCCCCAAGAAAACGGCGAGACCTATTTTGCGTTTCGCCCATCCATATTTTACGCCTGTTCCTGCGGACCAGCGGTCCCGAATGACGGACCATATCCAGGGCACGCTGAGTCCAATCCCGCCGCGCAAGAGAGCAACCGACATGACTCTGGCGGACGTGCTTGGCAAGGACGGCGCCGATCGCATCGCCGCGACGAACCAGATCACCCTTCATGTCGCCGGAGACACCGGCGTGCCCGAAATTGACACTGAGACGAAACAAGTGCTCGTGGCAGACGCGATGGCGAAGGATTATGACGTCAATCATCCTGACACCAGTCCTGCCTTTTTTCTGCACCTGGGGGATGTCATTTACGGTCCCAATCCCGACTCGTTCCGCGATCAGTTCTATCGTGCCTACGTGCACTACCCGGGTAAAATCCTCGCCATTCCGGGCAATCACGACGGCGAGACGCCGGATAAGATCAAGGCCTTCCAGGATAACTTTTGCGCACCCACTCAGGCCGTCCCCACAAAGATTGCAGGCACCATCTACCGGCAGACCATGAACCAACCGGGGGTCTATTGGTTCTTGGATGCCCCCTTTGTTCAGATCGTCGGCATGTATTCCAACTCGGCGGAAAACCCCGGGTACATCTCGAGTCCCCACATCGGCCAGGTGCAGAAACAGTGGCTGGTCAATACGCTCAAGACGATCAAGGCATCCCGCGGCACGGACAGGCGCAAAGCCCTTCTCTTTGCGACCCACCATCCCCCTTTTAGCACCGGCGGTCACGGCGGCAGCACCGACATGCTAAAGGACATCGACGACGCCTGCAAGCAGGCCGGAATCATGCCCGATGCATTCTTTTCCGGGCACGCCCACTCGATTCAACGCTATACCCGCTCGGTCTCTTTTGGCGGAACGACTCTAAAGATTCCTTATGTGGTCAGCGGCTGTGGAGGTCACGGCGGCCAGACAGTTCCCAAGGCGACCAAGGCTCCCACCAAGGAAGACCCGAATACCACGTTCGATTTCTCTTACATGGGTTGGGGGTTTACCACCCTCAAGATCACATCTACGGCCCTGACGATTACATCGTTTGGAGTAGATGCTCCCGGGTCGAGAAATCAGATAGACACCACGACCGTGAATCTTGCATAGCCGGAGGAGAGCAGGGTTGGCACCGATAAATAAAAACGAGAGGAATGGCTCCTCTCGTTTTTCAATTGCAGTCGAAATTCCAGATGTTTAGCGCGCCGCCTGCCTCTCGGCGGCGAGCGTAATATACAGTTCTTCCACCTGGTCGGCGATGCGGGGCCAGGCATATTCGCTTGCGACTTGTTGCGCTTTCCTTCCGAGGTGTACGCGCAGTCCCGGGTTTCGGATCAGGTAGCCCAGGCAGTCCGCCAGCGCCCGCGGGTTCCCTTCGGGTACCAGGTACCCGGTCTCGCCATCGCGGACCACGAAGGAAAGTCCGCCCACATCTGAGGCGACGACCGGTACCCCACACGCCATCGCCTCGAGCGCGACCATCCCGAAGGATTCATAGCGCGAGGGCATCACGACCACGTCCGCCGCCGAATAATAATAAGGCAGGCACTGTTGGGCGCGCTTGCCCAGAAAGGTGACGACGTCGCCAATGCCCAGTTCGTCCTTGAGCGATTGGAGACGCGCCATCTCGGCATCGCGCGGGGTTTCTTCATCCACGTCTCCGCCGATCAGGCAGACGCACATCTTTTCGCGCAGTTCGGGATTTTCCTGCACGATCAACGCCATCGCCTGGAACCAGACGTCGATCCCCTTGATTGGGTCGATGCGCCCGACGAAGAGGATGGTGTGATGGTCGAGGGGAGATTCTACAAACTCTTTGGCTTCGACCAGCGGGATCGGATGGAAGAGGCCCAGGTCCACCCCGGGCGGGATGATGGCGATCCGGTCTTGCGGCGCATCATACAGGTCAATCATCTGCTGGCGATCGCGGGGAGTGGCCGCGACGACGCGATCGGCAAACCGCATGATCTCGCGTTCGACGTTGATCCGGTTTTCCGCCTCGCGGTCGGCCTGGCCGCGTGCCACGGCGTTTTTAAGCACGCCGAGGGTGTGAAACATCTGCACGACCGGCGCACGCTGGCAGTTCTGCAGTTCGCGGGCAACCCAGCCGGAAAGCCAATAATGCGCGTGGTAGACGTCGTAGTGGATCCGCTCGGTATCCATAAATTCCTGGACGCCGTGCACGAATTCGGGCAGGTAGTTGAAAAGATGATGCTTGTTGTACGGGGCTTCGGGCCCTGCGGGGATGTGCAGGACGTCCGCCCCCAGTCCCAATCCATCCCATTCGATATGCGGCACGTCCGGGTCCTGCGAGCGGGTGAAGATATCGACTCGGTGACCGCGCCGCGCCAATTCGCGCGAGAGCTCGCGCACGTAAACGTTCATCCCGCCGGTTTCCTTGCCGCCGAGGGCGGCGAGCGGGCACGTATGCACACTGAACATCGCAATATTCATGAAAAATCCTAGAACGACAAAAGACGCAAAATGTTGCTAAAGACGCAATGGCGTCTCTATGGAATTATAGCATAGTTTAATATACGCGCAAGAAACCTCACCGCAGGCGGACGCGCACAATCCGATTCAGCCCCGCTTCGGCGACGATCAAACTGCCGTCTCTATCGAGGACCAATCCCTGCGGACTGCGCGCCTTGACGACCAGCGTGGCAGCGCCCGTGCGCGCAGCGATCATCCGGATGGAATCATCGCCGAGACTTGCCACCAGGATATTCCCCTGCGCATCGACGACGACGTCATCCGGCGTGGCGAAATGCCCGAGCGATTCCACCTGACCGTTCGCGCGGATGCGCTTGACCGCATTTCCATATTCGTCCGCGACGAGAATGCTCCCATCGCGTTCGACGTCCGCGCCGGTCGGGCGGACCATGCCGCTCGCGATGACGCGCACGTTCTTGCCGTCCGCACCGACGCGCAAGACTCGTCCGTTGGGCGAATCCGGTATGATGAGATCGCCCGTCGCAGGGTCGCGCGCCAGTCCATCCACCCCCGGGTTGTTCGTCTTGTTTTCCAATGCCAGCCATAGAGTTGGGGACGCGCCGGAATTGGGGCGGAAATGGATCAACCGGTTCTTTTTCTGCTCCGCGATGATGAGACTGGCGTCCGGCAGCACCACGATTCCCTCGGGCTCTTCCAGCCCGCGCAGGAGCGTGGTCACCTGACCGTTCGGATGAATTTGATTGACGGTCCCGTTCCCCACGTCGGTGAAAAGGATCGACCCATCCGCCATGAGCGCCAAATCGTCGGGCCCGCCAAACCCTTTCGCGAGCTCGACGACGACCGGCGTAACTTGCGGTGAGAGGCGTGAGAGGGGCGGGAGGGTGCGAGCCGCCGTGGGTGATGGGATGGGAGTGGCGACGGCGGCGCGGGTCGGGATAGCGGTGGAGGTGAGCGTCGCCGGCACAGACGGGAATGGCTCGGGCGCCCGGGTCGTGAGTGCCGGGGATGTTATCGGCGAAGCAGGCACCGGCGTTGGCGCGCTGCAACCGATGAGGAAGAGGAGGAGGAATAATGGAACGAGGTGACGTCTCAAGGCGCCATTACAATTGGGTGATGACACTTGACCCGAAACCATTCTCACTTGCGTGAGTATATCGCTTTGGCGTCCGCATGTCTACCCCCTCTTCCAGGAGATGCGCAAGTCACGTCGTCGGCGACTCGACCCGGTCCAAAAAGTCGCCCAGAACCTCCATATAGCGCCCGGTCTCTTCGATATGGGGCATGTGGGAACTGTTCTCAAAGATGACCCGTTGAGAACCCGGAATGCCGCGATGGACCGTCTCGGTGATGGCAGGCGTGGCTTCGTCGTAACGCCCACCGATGACGAGCGTGGGAACATGAATCTCGCCAAGACGGTGGGTCACATCCCAATGTTTGAGTGTGCCAATCACGTGAAACTCGCTTGGACCATTCATCGTGTTGTACACTTCCGGATATAGGGTCATCTTCTCAAAAGTCCGATTGACGCAATCCGGCCAGGGGTCAACCCGGCAAAGATGGCGGCGATAGAATACGAGCATGGCTTGCTGATATTCCGTCGAGTCGGTGGTCCCGGCGGCTTCGTGCTTCAGGAGTGCTTGCTGCACATCGGGCGGAAGATCAGCCCGCAACCGGTTCGCCTCGGCGACCCATTGAGGCATGCTCGCGGGAGAGTCGGCTACGATTAGACTCGCCAATCCAGCGGGCTGGGTGAGGGCATACTCCATGCCCAGCATTCCTCCCCACGACTGCCCCAGCAAATGCAAGCGCTGGAGACCCAACGCCTGCCGGACGACCCCCAGTTCTTCGACGAAGAGTTCCACTGTCCACATGGAGGGGTCATGGGGATGGTCGGAGTTGCCTGCACCGAGTTGGTCGTAGAAAATGACGCGACGCCCGGTCGTCGACATGATCTCCAATGGTTCAAGATAGTCATGGGTCGCTCCAGGACCGCCGTGCAGGCACAGCAGCGGCAGTTTGTCGCTTGCCTCACCAGCGCCGACAATACGATACCACACAGTGTAGCCGCGAAAAGGAATGAATCCTTCCCGGGTTGGGATGGGGGCACTCATTTTTCCTCCTGTTGCTACGGAAAACACCGCTGCTCTTGACAACCGCGTCCCTGCAAACGTATAGCACTCTTTTCACCGTTCGTCCCGCTGCTGCCACGCCAGAAGCGGCAGCACGAGCGGGATGATGACCATGAGAGGCAGCAACCCAATGTCGCGCTCACTCCGCCGGTGGCCGGGCAGCGGAGGACGTGCACCTTGCTCATGCGCGATCTGACGCGCCACGAGCCAGATCGTGATCGAGTTGAGGATCATGCCGGCACAAACGATTAGCCAGGGCCAGTACCACCACGGCCACTCTGCCATTTGAGAACCAAAGTTGATGGAGAGGAGCAGTACGATCGCTTCGAGGATGGCCGCGAGACCGAATTCGACGATGATAAAGCGGCTGCGATGCAGATGCATATCGTATTGAACGCCGTTACGAACGTTGAACCATTCTGTCAGGTGCATGGCACATCTCCTTTGACGCGGATGCTCGTGATATCCTCATCGAGCCCTAACAAAAAGCACCCGCCGCCAACGCGCAACAGCGCGCCGAACGACAGGTGCTGGGCCTGTACAATGAAACAACAATGTGCACATCCTCGTGGGTTGCCACACTCATCATGGCATCTATAAGCTGCGCCCCTACGGCGGCCTTTGATCGCCGCTCTAGCCGGGCGTTTACAGTGAGAAAAGCGGGCGATCCAAGTACAGGGTCAAGAGCGTGTTTACGACATTAGTATATCAGAGCACGCCAGAATATTCAAGGTCCGCGCAATGGGTAGAGCCGCAAAGCTTTGCGTCTCCGCCCGTTCCTTTAGGTGGGCGCCGCCGCCGGCTCCGGCGCGCTCGCGCTCGCATAATCGCAGCGGGTGCACTTGACACCGTTCTTTTGCTGGACAAGGAGATTGCCGCAGCGCGGGCATGGCGTCTTGAGCGGCTTGTCCCACAGGGCAAATTTGCACTCGGGGTAGCGATTGCAGGAATAAAAGACGCGTCCCTTTTTCGTCTTGCGCTCCACGATCACGCCCTGCTTGCATTCGGGACATTCCACCCCGGTATTCGCGCTGCCGCCGGAGGCAGAGAGGTTGCGGGTATTCTTGCACTTGGGAAAGGTCGAGCAGGCGAGAAACTTGCCGAACCGACCTTGCCGGATGACCATCGGCGCACCGCACTTGTCGCAGATCTCGTTCGTCGTCTCGACCGGGATGGTGACATTGGGCATTTCGCTCGCCGCGCGGTCGAGGGTTTGCTTAAAGGGCGCGTAAAAGTCGCGCAGCACCTGGACCCATTCCGCTTCTCCCGTCGCGACCCGGTCCAGTTTCTCCTCCATTTGCGCCGTAAAGCCGATGTCGACCTCGTTCGGAAAGTGCTTGACCAGAAGATCGTTGATGATAAATCCCAAGTCGGTCGGCTTGAGCCGTCGGTCTGGCATCCGTTCGACGTAGGCGCGTTCTTGGATCGTCGAAATGATTGGCGCATAGGTGGAGGGGCGCCCGATGCCGAGTTCCTCCAGCGCCTTGATGAGCGATGCCTCGGTGTAACGCGGCGGGGGCTGGGTGAAATGCTGCTCCGGGTAAATGCCCAGCAGGTCGAGCGGCTCGTCCCGTTCGAGCGGAGGGAGGATGCGGTTGCTCTCGTCGTCCTTGTCGCCCGGCTCGTCCTTGCTTTCCGTGTACACGGCGA
>JBLMXX010000385.1:0-6797 GCA_050257995.1 Acidobacteriota bacterium
GCGACGGCAACTTTATCGCCGCGTGCCTGCCATTCGGTCATAGTCGCGATCAGGTCTTGCATAATACACCTCACGGAATCTTGATTTATTATAGCCGCAATGGAGGTGTTGCGCAATGGGTCGAGTCACCTCATTAAAAAGGTTACCGAACGGGAATCGTGGCGTCATGAGAAAAGGTTACCGAAATCAGGATCGTAGCGTCATGGGAAAAGGTTACCCAAAATTTGACAGAATCTTGGTCCTCGGCCACGCTCTCCAGAAACGGGAGAGTGTGGCATGGCGACTTGCAAAGTACCCGAAGCGTACCTAGCCCAACTGTGCGAGCGATATCGGAAAGCCCGCAAAAAAGAGCGAGGCAAAATCCTGGATGAACTGGTCGCCACCACCGACTACCATCGCAAATATGCCATCGCCCTGTTGCGCGGCACGCGCCACCATCGGAATCCCCAGGCGCCCATCCGACGGTTGCGCCGGCGCGTCTATCTGGCCGAGGATAAACGGGCCGTTCTCTGGCTGGCGGACCTCTTCGATCAGATCAGTTCCAAGCGCCTCCGGGCGGCGATGGATGCGGAATTGGACCATGTCCGTGCGGACCTCGCGGTCAGTCGGGCCTGTTTCCAACGCCTGCAACACATCAGTCCGTCGACCATGGATCGGGTCCGGCGGACGGAACGCCGTCCGGTCGCTCGGCACCGCGGCGGCACCAAACCGGGAACATTGCTCAAGGACCAGATCAAGGTCCGCACCTTTGCCGAGTGGGATGACAAACGCCCCGGCTTTGAAGAAATTGACCTGGTGCAGCACGATGGCGGCAATCCCAGCGGCTTTTTCGCGTGTACCCTCGATGTCACGGACGTCAGTACCGGTTGGACCGAAATGCGGGCGGTACCCACCAAAGCCCAAATGCACGTCTTTGCGGCGCTACAACACATCCGGAGCAAGTTGCCTTTCCCGTTGTTGGGACTCGACTCGGATAACGGGGCGGAATTCATCAATGACGAGTTGGTGCGCTACTGCGATCATGAGCAGCTGACCTTCACGCGGGGCCGGGTCGGACGCAAGAACGACAATCCCTTTGTCGAGCAGAAGAACTGGTCGGTGGTGCGGCGCTTGGTCGGCTACGGGCGTTACGAAACACCACGGCAAGTGCAACAACTCAATGCCTTGTATGCCGTCTACCGGCTCTATGTGAATCATTTCTTGCCGGTCCAAAAACTGATTGGGAAGGTGCGGGAGGGCAGCCGGGTCAAGAAAATCTATGACGCTCCGAAAACACCCTATCAGCGGGTATTGGATTCTGACCAGGTCAGCCAGGAGGCCAAGCGCACATTACGGGCCACGCATGCTAAGTGGAAGGTCGTCGAACTCCGCCGTCAGCTCGATAACTTGCTCGGGGAGCTAGATCCCAGCTCGCAATGGTAACATTCTGTCGTGACGCTACGATCCTGATTTCGGTAACCTTTTCTCATGACGCCACGATACCCATTTCGGTAACCTTTTCTCGTGACGCTACTCGGAGGGAATTGAGACCTTTGCGAAAGCGCCGAGAAAATCCTACGGCGCCTTCTGCTATGCCTCTGAGTTGAACGGGAAAAGAGAAGGAGGAGTGTCGGGTGCGGCGTCCGAAAGAGAACGGCGCTCGACCGGCGCTGTTTGGATCAGCGCTTCTGCCATTCGAAAGATCTGTTGCGAGAGAGCATAATTGGGCTGCTCGAACACAATGGGGATGCCGCGATTTGTGCTCAGTACAACCGGGCGCCCCCCGCTTCCGACGCGGAATTGGATAGGGCGTTGGAGGGCATGTTCGATCTCGTCCGGTTTGATCCCGACATTCGAATCGAAACGGTTGAGGACGATTTGAAAGCGTCCGGAGTCTAGTCCCAATTTGTCAGCCACTTCGAAAAAGAGCCGCATGTTCTTCAGGGGTCCGATTTCAGGCGTGACGATGAGCAGGATATCGTCCGCGCTCTCCAGAACGGCGAGGGTGCGCTCCTCATAATTGGCTTGGCAGTCTACGAGGACAAAAGCAAATTGCTCACTCAGGTATTTCATCACTTTGCGGATGTGGTCAGGCGTAATTAATTCCGCCTGTTCGGGTCGAAAGGGGCTCATGAGAACGCGTACGCCTGACGTATGTGGGGCGAGGACTTGGTCCATGAGGACCGGTTCCAGATCGTCGATATGTGGGATCAAGTCCAGAATGCTCCGCCCGGGCGGGAGATTCAATTGCACGCCTACATTACCGAAGTAAAAGTCGGCATCGAAGAGAGCGACCCGCTTGCCCGAGCGCTGCTGGAAGGCGATGGCCAGATTAGTGCTCAAAAGGGTTTTGCCGACACCTCCTTTGGCGCTAAAGACCGCGATGGTTCTGCCCCGTGGAGGATGTGCAAGAGTTGTAGCGAAAGGCGACTGGACGCGCACCAGGAGGCTCTTGACGCGGTAAGCCAGCTCCTTGGGATGGAACGGCTTGATAATATAATCGTTCGCTCCGGCTTCAAACCCCGCAATCTTGTCTGCAATCTCGTCTTTGCAGGTCAGCATGAGGATGGGCAAGGACGCTGTGGCGGGATTCTGGCGCAGACGTCGGCAGAGGGTGTACCCGTCCATACCCGGTAGCATGACATCGAGAATAGCGAGGTCGGGCGGCTGGCGCACGGCCTGAGTATAGGCATCCTGACCTGTATTCGTTTCAATGACATGGAAACCCTCGCCCGTAAGTACCAGGGTCAAGAGTTTACGCGTGGTCTCATCGTCGTCGACAATTAAGATACGAGGAGAAGGGGGTGGATTCAAGGCTTTCGATTCTCTTGGGACTCACGTCCAGGCTGGCTAATATCACGCAGACGCGTCCACGATGCTTTTTGGATGACAGGCGCATGTGGGCTAGGCTCTGCTTCGGGTTGTTTCTGTGGATGAGCAGCCACTGTCCACAGCCGGTTCACTAGCAGAAACTCTGTATTCTTACTCACTGCCAGATTCGAATCAAGTGACCAGGTGGTGGCGTCTGTAAGGCTCATAAAATCAGTCTTCCAGCCATTCAGCGCCTCGACCCAGTCGGCGTTCCGGGTGAAGTAAAGGTTTCCGACAAAAGCGAAGGGGGGCGCATAAATCATCATGCGCTGGGGGATCTTGGCAACATGCTCTTCGATGTTCCGGCGAGGGAGGGTTGATCCAGGGGAGGTGACGACGGCGATTATATTTCGTTTAGTAACAGCCGCCGTTTCCAGTCTACTCAGTTCGCGTGCAACTCCTTTGGAGAAAGCCGCAAGCGTCACTTTCTCCAAGTTGAGAAATGGAGCAGTCGCATCGTTGATATAGTCCGAAAGCCGGCGATGGGCTCCATGGTATACGGTTCCCGACCAGCGAAAGCCACCGCCTGTGTATAATTGCACTGTCTGATAACCGGCATTGGGCTCGCTCATATGTGCCTCGCTCTATTGTAATCGGCGACCGTAGTATATACTGAGTAGTTTATTGTGTCAAAGGAGTGTATTCGAAATGAAGGTGAAGCGAATGCGGCGTTAAAATGCAATCGAATCAGGGCGCCAGCCAGATTAGGGTCCGTTGCTGGTCACCGTCCCTTCCGTTTTCCCCTCCAACCAGATGGTCTTTGCGTTATTGACGAACGTATTGCCGGTGAGGCGATTTTGGACCGAATTGGAGAGATGGATGCCGGCGACATTATTATCCCGGAGGGTATTGTTTGTGATCAAGTTATTGCGGGAGGCAAAATTGTCCGGTGTTGGCGTCAAAAAGTAAAAGCGTTTGGGGTCCCAGCCCTCCCAGTAAAAGTAGATTCCTTCGCGGCTGTTAGTGATTTGATTGTCGGCGACAATGCTGTCTCGGCTGTTGTAGGAAATAATGCCGTGATTGTTCATGTTGCGGATGACGTTGTTCCGGATTTCGGTATTGAACGAAAAGCCGAACCAGACGGCATCATATGACCCCGTGATTTCGTTCCCAATAACCCGGTTCCCCGTGCAGAATGAGAATTCGATCGCGTTGTACACGGCATCCGTAATCTTGTTGTTTTGAATCAGGTTGTCATCCCCACAGCGCGAGCCGTGGGCTTTGATGAAAATCCCGTTGCCGTTGTCGCCGGTAATGGTATTCTCGCTAACCACATTGTGGCTAGCCCCATCGTGGAGGATGATGGCGCCGGCATCACAGCCGCGCCCGATGGTGCCGTCTCCCCAAGTGCAATACCGGATGTTGTCGCGGACTGCGTTGTTCGAAACCTGGCTGTAGGACGTATTCAGCAGACTGATGCCCCACGCAGAATTGCCCGCCGCGGTATTGTGCTGGACGATAATGTGATCGCTGTCACGGACGTCGATGCCGATGGCCTCATTGTTGGCAATATTATACTCGGCGCGACCGCCCTTGACGGTGTCCAGCCGTAGTCCGCCTCCCTCCGTCAAGCCAAGGAAAGCACCAAAGCGCTGCTTGTCCACGGTGTCCAGGTTGTTCGAAACTTCGTTGTGATGCAGGTAGATATTGTTTCCGCCCCCGACAAAGATGCCGGTCCGGTGATGGAAGACTTTGCAATTCCTGACCTCGACATTGGTTGGCGTTTCCTGGAAAGGGAATCCCCATTTGCGGATAAAGACCCCGTGCCCATTATAGTTGCTGCCTTCAATGGAGTGCCCGTTGCAGTCCAGGACCACGTTGTGGCTCTGGATGTAAAAGCAGTCATAGCCGGTAGTCTTGATATTGCTCACTAATGTGTAAATCCCGGGCTCCCAGATGGTGGCGCAGGCGCTGAGGTTAATGGTCGAAACGCGCGTGGGCGTGATCGTCGCGGTCGGAGTGGGTTCAGGAGTCAAAGGCGTTGTAGGAGTGTCCGTTGGTGTGATAGTTGGCTCCGCGGTCGCCGTGACTGGCAGAGTAGGGAGGGCAGTCGTCGTGAGCGTTGGCGAACCGGTTGGGCTAAGTGGGACGGCGGTTGTACTGGGTGCGACGGTGGATACTAGGGGTGATATGGATTGTGAAGTGGTACAAGCAGACACGAGCATGGTAATTCCGAGCGCGGCTGAAAGCAGGATCAATTTGTAAAGGTTGGACATTCAACACTCTCTCATAAATTGTCGTGCCGCGCAAGTATAGCACAGGGCAGAGTATAAGCAAAATAGAGATGCTTTTGACAGGCAACTGCTTTTAAAGTAGTATGCACGAGAATTTTTCGGCGGTGGAGGTTTCCGGTGCAAGAACTTGACCAGATCGGCGAGAAAATACGAAGCAAATTACAGTCAAAAAACGCAGCCCGCGATGCTGCGCTAGCCGCATCCCGTGAACTCATCCGTCACTGCGCCCTCTCCATTCGAGCGACCCATCGGGCTGAATACGCGGAAGCGGCGCAATTGTTGGCCCGCGCCCGTGAGATTGCCGCGCAGATGAAAGGGCACGTTGCCGATTACGGCGACCTCTATTTTACCGGCTATGTGCAGGATGCGCTCAAAGAACTGGCAGAAGCCCACATCGTACACGCACTGATCACAGGTGCAAGTCTCCCGGACCCTGATACGCTGGGGGTGGATTATGCGGCTTTTTTGAATGGGTTGGGCGAAGCTGTGGGGGAATTACGACGTTATGCCCTCGATATCATTCGCCACGATAACAGCGAGCGTGTCGAGAGGGTCCTTGACGTGATGCAGGATATCTACTCGCTCCTGGTGACGATGGATTTCCCGGATGCACTGACGGGCGGCTTGCGCCGGACCACTGACATGGTCCGCGGTGTGCTCGAACGCACCCGTGGGGATTTGACGGTGGCGGCTCGCCAGGAGAAGCTGGAGCGAACTCTGAGGGATTTTGAGGAGAGAATCAAAGGCTAGTGGCGGGGAAGCAAGATGGGAGATCACGAGCGTATCCTCCGCGCGAGCGAGATCGGCGAGTATGTTTTTTGCCACCGTGCCTGGTGGCTCCACCGTGTGCAAGGACTGGAATCAGCCAATCGGGCCAAAATGCTGTCCGGGGTGGCTCTCCATTCCGCTCATGGACAAGTTCTTGAACGCGCTGACCGGCTCCAGAAAATGGGGCTAGTGCTTCTGGCCTTGGCAGTTTTTCTTGTCGTCGCCTGCATGTTGGCATTGGTGTCTCCGGTCCCCTGAACCTGTCCATGATAACGATTCTGATCCTGCTCGCGCTCGCCACGTTCACGGCGGCGCTGGTGTTTTTCCAGTTGGCGCGCCGGCAGCGCGAGAGCACCGGCATCCCGACGAGCGCGCGGATTGTTTATTCCGATACAAGTGATTGGAAAAGGCTGGATCGACCTCTTTTCTCCCGCCGCATTGGGCTGACTGGCAAGCCGGATTACATTCTGGAAGATGATGGGGTTGTAATCCCCGTCGAGGTCAAGCCCAATCGCCAGTCGCCATCGCCACGCGAATCGGATGTGATGCAATTGGCGGCTTATGCGATGCTGGTCGAGGACACTTTTCATGCCAGTCCCCCCTACGGATTGCTCAAGTACCGCGATGACGTTTTCCGGATTGATTTTACGGATGAACTGCGCGAGCACCTCTTGGAGATAATGGATGGCATGCGTCAGACCCTGGAAGCAAACGACGTGCCACGCAGCCACGCGGAAGAGTGGAGGTGCCGTGGATGCGGCTATCGCGACTGGTGCGGACAGGTGCTGGGAGGTGACCAGTAAACGGCGGAAGCGGCTTTTGACAATCTGGTAAATGCCGTATATAATACTCCGCGCCAAAGTTTTGGCGTAGGGTTGGCTTTTCCGCCGGCGTAGCTCAGTTGGTAGAGCAACTCACTTGTAATGAGTAGGTCGTCGGTTCAAG
>JBLMXX010000386.1:0-5345 GCA_050257995.1 Acidobacteriota bacterium
TTACCCGCTATAGCTATTCGCATGGGGAAGCCAACCGCGCCTTTGATTCCGCCGACATGATTGTCGAGGGCGATTTCGAATTGCCTTATGTCACCCACTGCGCGATGGAAACGTCCTTTTGCCTCGCCGCGTTTGATTTGCAAGGGCACCTTACCCTCTGGAGCACAACGCAAATACCTTTCCTTCTCCAGCGCGACCTGTCGGAAGCCCTGGGTCTGCCCGGACGCGACATCCGTGTTATTCAACCTACCATCGGCGGTGCTTTCGGGAGAGGACTGGACGTCTATCCCTTTGAGCCGATTGCCGCACTACTGGCTAAAGCTGCGAGCAAGCCCGTCCGGGTTGCTTTTACGCGTGAAGAAGAGTTCTTTGCGAGTGCGACCCGGCAGCCCGCACACGTCTATGCCCGCAGCGCCGTCAAACGCGACGGCACGCTCTGGGCGCGCGAGGCGCGGATGGTACTCGACGCGGGTGCATATATCTCCTGGGGCGCCGTCACCCCGCTTGTAATGATGGAGACGACCGCCAGTCTCTATCGCGTCCCTCACGCGCTCTTTGTTGCGGACGTCGTCTACACGAACAACCCGCCGACCGGTGCGATGCGTGGATATGGCAATCCGCAATCAACTTTTTTTGTCGAAACACAAATGGACCAGCTCGCGGAAATACTCGGGATGGACCCGGTCGAGTTTCGGATGCGCAATGCCAACCTTCCGGACACCGAGACGCCCCAGGGATTGAAAATCACAAGCTGTGGGCTGCGCGAATGCATATCAGAGGCCGCCGAAAGGATTGGATGGGAACGCCGAGCCCAAATGGGACGCCGCCCGGTGCCGGGCAAGCCCCATCTCCGGCGCGGCATCGGTATTGCCTGTACTCTGAACGTAGGCGGCGGAGCGCGCATCTACCGCAGTGACGGATGCGGCGCGACGGTCAAGGTAGACGATTTCGGACGCGTGGTGCTCGTCACCGGCTCTACCGAAATCGGCCAGGGATCGGAGACCGCGCTCGCGCAAATCGTCGCCGAGGCTCTGGGTGTGTGCATGGAGGACGTCTCGGTGATAAACTCGGACACTTCGGTGAAACCGTGGGACGTGGGCACGCATGCCAGCCGCACGACATTCATCGCCGGGAATGCGGCATGGCGCGCGGCCATGGACGCACGCCGTCAAATCCTCGATGCAGCGTCGAAAATGCTTGGGGGTTCTCCTGACGACCTGGATATTCGCGAGCGGATGGTCAGTCTCAAGGGAGGCAGAGGCACGCCCATTCCTTTCGACAAAGTAGTTCGTTCGATGCATTATCGCGAAGGCGGCCAGGTCGTTATCGGCAACGGCTGGTATGACCCGCCGACCAAACTGGTGGACAAGGACACCTACAAGGGTAATATCTCCGCAGCCTATGGCTTTGGTGCGCAAGCCGTCGAGGTCGAGGTGGATATTGAGACAGGCAAGGTGCGCGTGGTCAAGATCATCGCCGCGCACGACGTGGGACGCGCCATCAACCCTATGTACGTCGAGGGGCAGATTGAAGGAGGCGCCCAGATGGGGGTGGGCTATGCGCTCACCGAGGAACTGCAGGTGCGCGAGGGGCGTATCCTCAATCCCACATTTCTCGATTACCGCGTGCCGACAGCGCTCGATATGCCCCGGATCGAATCCATCATCGTCGAAACGCAAGACCCCGAGGGTCCATTTGGAGCGAAGGGCGTAGGCGAGATGGGGGGGACGCCGACTGCGCCGGCGATCGCCAACGCCATTTTCAACGCAACCGGAGTCCGAATGTACGAGGTACCGATGACGGCGGAACGAGTCTTGCGCGCACTGCAGAATTTTTCGTCGAAAGAGCAGGATGGAGAATCTCAGGCTTAACCCGTATCTACTCTCGGTCCCCCCTTACATTGGGGGCAAGCCGATTGAAGAGGTGCAGGAAGAGTACAACCTGACGGATGTGATCAAGCTCGGATCGAATGAAAGCCCGCTAGGCCCTTCCCCCCTTGCCGTTGCCGCGTTTCAGGAAGCGCTGAAGAATGGTCATCGCTACCCCGGGATCGCCGACAAGCATTTGCGCGAGAAACTAGCCCGGCATTACAACCTCCGCGCCGGAACGTCTTTGACCGAGCACCATTTCATTACCGGTAACGGTCTAACCGATGTACTCCGGATGATTATCGAGTCGTTTATCTTTGACGGCGGCGAGAGCCTTTATTGCAATCCCACGTTTCCCATATACTCTATCCTTACCAAGGCACAAGGAGGGATCGCCACAGCCGTCCCGCACGACAACTACCATTACAATCTTTCCGCACTCGCCACCGCCATTAATTCCAACACCCGACTGGTCTTTATCTGCAACCCCAATAACCCGACCGGCACGCTAGTCACGCGTCAAGAGGTTCAGTCTTTTATGGCGCGTGTGCCATCGTCCGCCGTCGTCGTCTTTGACGAGTCGTATTATGACTTTGTCCAGGACCCCGACTATGCCAACTCGCTCGACTATTTGCAGGCAGGCCAGGACAATGTGCTCGTCTTGCGCGGCTTTTCCAAGAGTTACGGGATGGCTAATCTTCGCATTGGCTACGCGATTGGCACTCCGGCGATGATCGAGTACCTTCGCCATGCTCAATTGGTATTCAACACGGGTGATGCCACCCTCTATGCCGCGATGGCGGCACTCGACGACGACGCGTATTTGCAAGCCGTTCGAAAACTGATCTGGAGTGAAAAGGAATTTCTTTACCGGGGGCTTGCCGATCTCGATCTAAATTACATTCCAACCCAGTCCAACTTTATCCTGCTCGTCAACCTGCCGCGAGATGTCAAAATGATCAACGAGCGGATGCTGCGCCAGGGTGTGATCATCCGTCCGATGGGTGGATTTGGAATGCCGGATGCAATTCGTGTGACGATTGGCACACACGCGGAAAATGAGCGGCTCTTAAATGCCCTGAAGCAAGTCCTAGCTTGAACTCCGGGCAGCGTGCCCCAATCGCAGCAGTGTAGGATGTGATGTCTTTACCACGGGGAGATCAGTCCATGACCTTTGTGAAACGAGTCGAGCGTGTGGCACTTGCGGTTGAGGATTTGGACGAGGCACGCGCGTATTTCGAGAAATGTTTTGGTGCAAAATTTCTACCCCTGGAATTCATCGAGGATATGGGCATCCGCTACCAGCCATTCGAGATCGGCGAGAGCAAGATGGAACTCTTACAAGCCACGCGGGACGATTCTCCGGTGGCGAAATTCTTGAAATCACATGGCGGTCCCGGCGTGCATCATATTACGTACGAGGTAGACGACCTCGACGCTGCGGTCACGGAATTTGAATCGCGAGGAGGAAAGATTGCCTACCGGCATACCTACAAGCCGGGCGTCACTTTCGAGGGTTTTGTCTGGCGGGAGGCGTTCGTTCATCCGATGGACGCATACGGCGTACTGATCCATCTTGCCGAAAAAAAGCCAGTGAAATCAAAATGACCATCAAGCCGCCCAGTCAAGCGGGAATTTAACCATGGGTGTCTTGGCACTGTCGTAACGATTCATTTTCATGAACTCCTTTTCGCATGTCACTGTCCTCTCACTTGAGCAGGCGACGACCCTGCCCTACTTGACGCTGCACCTTGCTCAGGAGGGGATGCGCGTAATCCGCGTGGAGAATCCCCCGCGCGGCGATCCAAACCGTTGGGTCGGCGCGAACGTCCTTGGCGAAGACGGAATGAACGCGTACTATTTGCCGAACAATGCCGGCAAAGAGTCCATTACCCTCAACCTGGGGTGCGCGGAGGGTCGTGAGATCCTGCACGCGCTCGTGGAGAAACTGCCCGTCGACATTTTTGCCACCAACCAGCGCCCGAAGGATTATGCCAAACTGGGAATTGATTTCGAGACCCTGAGCGGCATACGGCCTCAATTGATCTGGTTGGGGATTACGGGTTTTGGCCCGGAAAGCAACGAGGCGGCATATGACCCCGTAATGCAAGCCCGCTCAGGGTTCATGGACCTGACTGGCGAGCCGGACCGCACGCCTTTTGTGTTTGGCTTGCCAATGGTCGACCTGGGTGCCGGAGAGCATGCCTACGGTCAAGTGATGCGTGCCCTGTACTGGCGGGAGCGCAACGGCAAAGGGTCGCGGGTTGATATCTCGATGTTCCAATCAGCCATTTCCTGGATGGTCAGCCCGATTCTACTGACGAAAAGTTTTGGTCAATCCGTTGAAAGGCGCGGGAATACCCACCAATTCTTTGCACCTGTTTCGGTCTATCCAACCCGAAATGGATTCGTATATGTTGCGGTAGGCAACGACAAACAATGGGAAGCGATCACAGCCACCCCGGAGTTTGCCTGTCTCGCAACCGAGAGTTATCATCGGAATACCGGACGGATCGCGGCAGTGAAAACTTTGGATCGCGAATTGCGCGAAATAATCCGTGCGAAAACGACCGAAGAATGGATTCAGTTCTTTGGCGCGCTGGGGGTTCCCGTCTCCCGCGTCAATTCCATCCGCGATGTAGTTGAGGACACTCTAGTTTCACGAAACCTGCTCACCCTTCAGGATCCCCGGACCGGAACCATTGTTCATCTACCAGCGCCCGTCGTTCTCACAGAATTCCTGCGGGACGGGCAGCTCACAATGAAGTTTCCTCCGCGCCTCGGAGAGGACAACGAGAAAATCTTGAGCGCGCTCGGGCACGACGTTGTCAGACTAAGGGAGCGGAATGTCATTTAGGATTCATGGATTGGCACTGGGAAATTGGTGGAGTTGACGATGGATTTCAATCTCTCCCCGCAACACGAGGTATTTCGCCGCACGGTGGCCGAATTTGTCGACAAGGAGGTGACACCGCGCGTGCCGGAAATGGAAACGCGCGGTGAATGGCCCACTGATCTGTTCCGGCGCATGGGTGAACTCGGCTATTTCGGCTTGCGCTACCCGGAACAATATGGTGGAGCGAATGCCGATTCGGTTATGTTTGCTATTTTCCTGGAAGAGCTTGCGCGTGGCTATATGTCGCTAGCGGCGGCTGCGATGATGCAGTGTCTGATGGGGACTAATTTTATCTTTCGTTATGGCACACAAGATCAGCGCGAACGTCTGTTGGTCCCCGCCATCCGCGGTGACAAGGTTGGAACGATTGCGATGACGGAACCTGGGGCAGGCAGCGACCTTGGCGCTATTACGACGCGCGCGGTCTGGGACGGCGAGTGTTATGTCATCGACGGAACGAAATCCTGGATCACTTCGGCAACCCGGGCCGATTTCTTTACCGTCGCCGCCAAAACCAATCTTGACCCCAAAGCCGGATTCAGAGGAATTGATATGTTCCTCGTCGAGAAAGGCACGCCTGG
>JBLMXX010000387.1:0-2866 GCA_050257995.1 Acidobacteriota bacterium
TGCTGCGGATCTCGTCGAGATACTTGCTCTGCATCTCCAACCGCTTTTGCAGATACGCGGGGACTTGCTGGTGGCGCAGTTCTTCGGGGAGCACGCGGTTCACCACGTAACCGGCGGTGGGCACGTCGAATTTGGAGAACAGTTCCGCCGCCTTGAGCGTGTCGAGAATGATCATTTCCTCCGGAACGACCACGAAGAAAAAGGCGGTCTTTTCCTTGTCGGTGAGGATGCGGGACGAAGCGTTGATGCGCCCCTTGATGTACTGCAGTTCCGTCAGGATCTTGTCCTCGTCGGTCTCTTTCTGCCGCTTGATCTTGGAGACCATCGTCTCGTACTCGCGCATCTCTTCGCGCAATTTGGTGATCTTATTGATCCACTCGTCGTACACTTTGGCCATCGAAAGATAATACAGCGCGTGCCCCAGCGGCACGAGGTCGTAGATGTAATAGTCGTAATCGCCCTTGACGACAATGTCGACCACCGCGTCGAAAATGGCGGACTCTTCCATCGCGGGCTCGGCGGACGCGGCGGCGATATAATCTTCGATCTCCTCCGGCACTTGGTCGAAGCCGTACATGTCGAGGATCTTTTTGCGGATTTCTTCCTGGTAATCCTTGATGTGGCGATCGGCGTCGATCTCTTGCGCGTACAGGTTATCCATGATCTTGACGGCGCCCTTGCCAAAAATATCCTTCTGGAAAATGTCCGTCAGGCTGGCTTGCGGGTCGACCGAAAAGACCAGCACCCTTTTCCCCTGCTGGGCGAGCCAAAAAGCCGTGGCGGCGGAAAACGTCGTTTTGCCCAGACCGCCCTTGCCGCCAAACATGATGTATCGGCGATCGGGATTTTGCTGAAAAACCTCTTTAAGAGACATAGGGGCTCCAACGAGATAAGGTTCAGTAATTCGTAAAATGTGAAGCGTGAAGCGTAAGGCGTGAATTGTAAAACGTAAAGTATGAAACGTGAGGCGTAGTCCGTAATTCGTTTTTACGCATTACGCTTTACGTTTTAGGCATTAGAACATTGCGTCGCTGATATCCTTCTCGCGAAGCATGCGCCGCTTCCAGGTGGCAATGTTCGGAACCACATAGGGCAGCAGGCGGAGGGAATAGTACGGCGGCAGGATCGGGACGCCGATCAAATCACCCATGGTGATGAGGATGAAAAGGTGTTCCATCGAGGCGCGGGTGCGAATCGCATAGCGGCTCATGTCGTGGGCCGCCATCCCATACATCACCTCTTTGAAATTGTCCACAAAGCCGCCAAACCCGCGGCGCTTGGGCGTCTGCGATTGTTCTTCGGGCATCTTTCACTCCTTGATCGAACCGGTTCTATAATCCATGCAGGTCGAACTCGTGATCGTCTGCAAATTCGCGCTCTCGCAAGACCCGGCGTTTCCAGGTCGCAATGTTCGGGACGACAAAGGGAAGCAGGCGCAGGGCGTAATAGGGCGGGATGATCGGGAGACCGAGCATGTCGCCAAACGTCACGGCGATGAACAGGGTCTCCATGCTGCCCCGTATTTCGACGGCGTGCTCCTCGAACTCGTAGCCGAACATCCCGTAGAAAAACTCGCGCACCGTCCGGAGAAACCCATGTCCACTCAAGCGTATTACCTCGCGATGGACCGTTCGAGAGTCATCATGACTATTATATCATCGTGAATGGGCATTGTCAAAGTAAATTGACGCTCCCGCGCCTCCATGCTATAATCGCGCGACCTGCCCCCGCCCGTTCCTACAAGGGGTGGGTCACCCGAAAGGACAACGATGCCGGACAGTGGGGGATTTCCGCTTTTCATCGCCGCCGTGTTGCTTTTTCTCGGCTGGTTCGCCTGGGGGACGCAGTGGAACGTTCGCAAGGGCGATGCCGTCCTCAAGTGGCTCCGGCAGGGCATGCCCCTTGTCGGCGAGCGCTCGACTCTGCGCTGGCTGGGGTCTTCGGTCATGGAGCTCAAGATCGCCAAAGCCAATGACCCTTTTCGCACTGCCGAGACCCTCGTGGTCTTTGAGCCGCGCGACGTGGTATTTACCTGGGTGTGGTCGCGCCTGCGCGGTCGCCGCGATACCCTGATCTTTCGCTCGCAGCTCCGCGCCACCCCGTCGTTCGAAATGGAGGTCTTTGATCCCAAGGGCTGGACGACGCATACGAGCGAGAGCGCGTTGGAGAGCAAAAAGTGGACGCGCGCCGACCTGCCCGCGGACCGGTCGCTCGTCGCCTATTATTCCGGCGCGGGAGGCGCGGCGGCATCGAAGGACCTGGTGGACCTGGCCGGCCGCGCTGGTGGAAAACTGGTCCGCTTGAGCGTACACCGGAACGTCCCCAATGTCGAAGTGCACTGGCTGCTGCCCGACCCGGGGGCGCGGACGGCGCGCGAGCTTTTCTTACGGCTGCGCGAGATGTGCGAATCTATCGGCAAGGTATAATTGCATAGACCTGCCTTTGCGAGGGCGAAGCCCGACACTTGCACCGCACTGCGTGCGTTGCAGTGCAGGTGAGCAATCCCCAACATAGACTTTCAAAGTCAGTGTTGGGGATTGCGTCGCCCCTTCGGGGCTTGCAAAGCCAAGCGCGTGAGGAATAAAAAAAGCCCTCGTGGGGTACCTTCCACGAGGGCATTTCCATATTGGGTCGTTATTCCGCAGGTGCAGCAGCCGGTTTCGCTTGCGCGCCGTAGCGCTTCCAGGCGGCCCAGCCGTCCCACGCGATGAACGCGGCGGCGACGAATAGCAATACCGAGATGACCAGCATAAACCATCCGCCCGCCTGGACGATCGCCTGACCCTGGAACGCGGGCGCGCTCAACACGTTGACGTATTGGTTGTACGCGTTCACGATCAGGGCTGCCATCGTGGTCAGGTACATA
>JBLMXX010000388.1:0-6631 GCA_050257995.1 Acidobacteriota bacterium
CCAGCCCAATCCGGTATGCCTCGACGGCGTTCGCAACGAGCGCCGCCTCAGACGTGCCCGTGCAGACCGGTGAGATGCAAATCACCGTGGACGTCAATGTCCGATTTGGCATCAAATAAGCTATTCATAGAACCAGACCCGAAGAGCAAACTTGACGGCTCTTCGGGTCTTTATTTTCATCGTGATAGAAGATGACAGCGTTCATGGGCAATCCTGAATGACAGTGAGAGTACCCACTGCATTATTTGTGACGTAGACCCGTCCACCCATGACGGCGATGCCATCGCCGCCGGCAGCGCCTTGCGAGCCGGTCGGAAACAGTGTGATACGGTTCAGCGTATTTCCGTCGCGCACGTCCACCTGGTTCGGGTCATCGGTGTTGATTGGGTCTGCGACGACGACGAAAAGATGATTCGTCCCAGGATTGACGGCGAGTGCATACGGAGTTTGGGTGAGCGTGATACTTTTTATCATGCTCCCCGAAGTTGCATCGAGCACAAAGAGTTGGTTGGTCACGCGGTTGGAGACATAAAGAACGTTTGTCGACGGAGAGATCGCAACACCATAGGATCCCCCGCCCGTTGTCGTGAAATTCTGAAGCAAAGTGCCGTCCGCGGCGACGACCGCCACACCACCGGACCAATACGAAACGTACGCGCGATCATTCCCCGCTGCGACCAGTGAAGGGCTCCCGCCTATATTTGCGGTCGCGCTCACGCTGCTCGCTATGGCATCCATAACGCTGACCGTGTTCGACGCGAAATTGGCGATCCAGGCAATCCCGTTTGCCGCGCCTACTCCATACGGATTCACCCCCACCTGACTGTTGGCTAAAACCGCCCCGGTAGTCGCATCCAACACTGCCGCGCTGGCGGTGTCTCTAAGTGCGACAATCAACCGTCCGTCCGTCACCCCAATTCCATTGGCATGTCCTGACGTATTCGTGCTCCACGTTGCCACTTTTTGGTTTGAGGAAACATCGACCACTGCCACACTCGAATCATCATAAAGCCCGGTATACACGCGGTTGGAGATTGGATCGACGGCAACACCTTTCGGATGGTTGCCCACAGGAACGGTGGTCAGATTCCCCCACGTGCAGGAGGGCATCGAGGCATGGAGAACCATCGGGAGATATGCCTTGATGGGTCCCGGTCCGGTGGTCGGCTCCATGCAGATCGAATCAATCCAAACCTTGTTCAGGTAGTGGGTGTCCGTATTGATCGCGCGCAGAAAAAACGTGGCCTGACTGGTCTGCGCGGAGAACGTCCTGCTCAGATCCGGTATGTTCAGCGCGGCCTGACCGTTCCAGAAAACGCTCCCCCAGACGACACTAGATGAAAGAGGGTTCGTCCCACCCGTCAAGTCAACCCCCAACTGCCGCCCGATCCAATTTCCACGTTGGTTGGAACCCGTGCCGGAATCGTAGGCGGCCAAAGCATAGCCCCACCAGAAATGATAGTATTGACCCGGGGTCAGACCTGTCACTGTTTGGTAAATTCCGGCGTCAAATGCCGCGGCACTCTCCCAGATATACTGCGAGCCATTGGGGTCGATTTGCTCATTGTCCACGTGTTCAAACGTCGGCGCGCCGCCCAGCGTAAAACGATGCCAATTGTTCGCCACACCGGGGTCTGACCCTCCGGCAGCCATCGAACCATTCGTAATCAGGTTATTCGGATCAGTACCGCAAGGGTTGGTGAGTGCGAACACACGCTGAGGCGTAGAAACAATTGGGGAAAATAGGATAGTAGCGATAGAACAAACGCTCGCGGCGGTCAGGATCGCCCGATGTATACAATGCAGCATGATAACCTGTGAATAATTGGATGCTCAAGGACAAGGATAGGCTGAAATGGTAGCATGCCGGGGTTCCCGAAGTCAATAAAACGAGAGTACCGGCTGAGACCGGAGGATCACAATTCGATGGTCAGTCTCTCGCATGCCATGATGGCGCCGGGGAAAACCACCTGCGCCTCCCGCTCTGCTCTGGCGAGCATATCGTCGGTGTGAACGGGGTCATGATGAAACAGCGCCAACCGATCTGCACCGGCTGCCTGTGCCACTTCGACCGCCATTTGCCAAGTACTGTGCCCCCAGCCCTGCCGGGGCGCATTGGGATTCTTGTACTCTGTGTCGGTATACTGAGCGTCGTGAATCAGCAGATGGGCGCCGCGAGCAAAACGAATCAGGCGCTGGTCGCCGCCGATATAGCCTTCCACATCCGTCGCCAGGACCAGTGCCTTGCCCCCGTATTCAATGCGATAGATGAACACTCCTTGGGGGTGGGCGTATGAGCGCATCACGCGGATATTGACCAAGTCGGGAGAATGCGGTATCTCGTCCCGCCCGGCGCGTAGTACGTGCGGCTCGGAATCTTCCGAATTGAGGATAATAACTTCGCCCTCATGTAGGTTTCGCACGAGGCGTTCGCAAGGCAGTTCCTCGAGGGTAATGGGAAAGACCGGCGGCATCATCGTGCGCGAGAGTACTTCTTCCAGGTCTTGATGCAGGGTCTTGGGGCCGAATATGTAGAACGTGCTGTTAGGGGAAAATGCGGGAACAAAGAAAGGGAAACCCTGAGTGTGATCGTGGTGAGTGTGAGTAAACAAGAGCGTTGCCGTGACCGCCTTATTCTCAGCGCGGGATTGCGCCGCCAGTTTGCGTCCCAATTCGATGATACCGGTGCCCGCGTCGAGAATGATCAAATGATTGCCGGCCCTCACCTCGATGCTGGAGGTATTGCCGCCAATGTGTGCCGTCTGTGGCCCGGGTGCCGGATGACTCCCGCGTACGCCCCAAAACGTGACCGTGACGGATGCATTCATTAGATGGCCCCTTCGCCGTCCAAAATTTCGCCGTTACCGATCAATGGGAAAGGATTAATCGTCGCTATCATTTGACGCCAGCGGCAAGGTAAAGCGAAACGTACTGCCCTGCCCCAGCGTGCTCTCTGCCCAGATCCTGCCTCCATGCGCTTCCACGATTCCCCGTGAGATCGACAACCCTAGACCGCTGCCGCCCACGCGCCGCGTCGTTGCGCCGTCAATTTGAAAAAAGCGCTCGAATACCTGGCCGAGGAACTCGGCAGGGATTCCCTCCCCCTGATCCGAGACACTCACCACCACTTCGCGTTCCTCGACTTCGCAGGAAAGCGTAATCTGCCCGCCCTTGGAATACTTGACTGCATTTTCCAACAGATTATGAAGCACTTGACGAATTCGCCGGGAATCGGCAGAAGCACGCGGCAGTTCCGAAGGCAGGTCCACCACGAACCAGTGGGCTTCGGTCCGCATTCGCATCTCGTCGACCACATCACGAATCAGCGTGCGAAGTTGGACCGGCTCTTTGTCGACCCGCAGCACACCCGCTTCAAGTTGGGACATATCGAGCAAGTTGTCGATAATTTCGGTAAGGCGGTCGGCTTCCTCCTCGATGATCCGGAGGAAATCTCGCTGTGTGGTCTCGTCCCACCGGACGTCCTGCCGCAAGAGCGTCGTAGCAAACCCTTTGATGGACGCCAGCGGCGTACGCAACTCGTGCGAGACGGTGGACAGCAACTGCGATTTCATCGCGTCGGCCTCGCGCTCGCGTGTGACATCATGCAAGAGCATGCCCGCCCCAATATGCTTATCCTCTGCGCCGCGCACGGGAAAGACCTGTGCCGCTATGAAACGTCCGCCCCCGCGTGCGGTGCTCGCATGCCGAGAGGGGCCGGCATTATTTTCCGGACTCACAGGAAATAGGACCGGCCCAACCTGAAACTCGATTATCTGATTCGACTCGGCAGAGCCGAGGGCATGAGAAAGCGACTCGCGGATTGCATCCGGCGCCAGAGCGCGGGCGGCGATGCGTTCGATCACTTCGTCCACGCGTCGCCCGACCATTTCCACAGCGGGCCAGTGCAGCAGTTCTTCCGCGCGCAGGTTCCAGAATGCCACGTGCGCGCTTGCATCGATCAAGACCAGACCATCGCCCAGGCTGTATAGGGCACGCTCAATCCACTGCGGGCTCTGCGATTCTGGGATTTCGGTTGTCAAATCCCCTCCGTTCCAAACGTCAGCCCATGTTGCTTCGGCGCGAATATTATACCACATCGAGCAGGGTTTGATAAGTCGGATGAGATAAAGAAAGGGGGTCGGCAGGTCCAGCCTGCCTCCCCCCGAAATCTACCACGAGTCCGCTCGAATGCTTGTCTTTAGGCGCGCCCCATATGCTTGCTGTTTTTGCCCGAGCGCGGCTGGGGTAAATTGGCACCGAGATAGCCGCTCAGACGCGCGGCTCTCTGTTCAACCCTCAATTTCTCCATCGCCTCTTTTTCGATCTGGCGGATCCGCTCGCGGGTCAATCCGAACTTTTCGCCGACCTCTTCGAGCGTTTGAGCATACCCATCCCGCAACCCAAACCGGAGAATCAATACCCGTGCTTCACGCGGAGAGAGGGAATCCAGCGCAGCCTCCATGTCCTGCCGCATTGAGGATTGTAACGCGGCGGCCCATGGGGTCATTGTCTGCTGGTCTTCGACGAAATCGCCCAGCGTGCTTTCCTGGTCCTCGCCGATGTCCATTTCAAGCGAGAGCGTGCCGGCGCTCGCTTCGATAAGACGCCTGACTTTGAGGACGGGCAGTTGCAGGCGGTCGGCAATCTCAATCTCGCTGGGATCGCGTCCCAGTTCCTGGGTCAAGTGATGTGTGACCTGGTCAAGCCTTCTCAGCCATTGCCCGGTATGGGCAGGCAGGCGTGGGGCATTGCCATAGTTCCCGATCGCGCGCGTAATCGCTTGCCGGATCCACCAGGTGGCATGAGTCGAAAACTTGTGTCCCAGTCGGTGGTCGAATTTATCCACCGCGCGCATCAACCCGATATTACCTTCCTGGATCAAGTCCAGCAGGGTCAGTCCGCGCCCCACGTACCGCTTCGCCAGGTTGACCACGAGACGCAGATTCGACTGAACAAGACGACGGCGCGCGGCAGTGCCGACATTGATTTGTGCTTCAAGTCGCGCCTTGAGCGCGCCATCATGACCGTTATTCCGCAGACTGCGCTCCGCCGCGCGTCCGCGCCACATTTCTTTGGTGAGTTCAACTTCCTGCCGTTGGTTTAGTAGGGGCGTCCGGCTAATCTCACGCAGATACAAGTAAACGAGGTCACTCACGCCGCCCGTCAGGCTCTCTTCCCGCGGGAGGGATCTATGTGAGGGAGCACCGCGACCGGAACAGGACTTTCTTTTCCCGGCTTCGTCATTGTTCCGCGACGAGGCGCCATTGCCACGTACGCAACTCCGACTCATATTATTAAAACCTCAGCATAAAGGGTCCGACTATCAACCTCTTTTAGAGAATCTTAGCACCCACAAGTACAAATACGGTCAAAATAAAGTCTATAAAATGTACCAAAACGGTACCTATCCGGCTGGCAGGTATTGATGGGGACATTTCACGCTGATTCCCGTTGCCTGAAAAATGCCATTTGCGCCGCGACCGCCCTCGAGAATTGTCATGGCGCCATCCCGAAACGAGTCCGGCGCCGGACCCCTGTAAACGACGTCCAAAGTCGATCGGTCTCCTCCGATCCGAAAGTGCATCATCCGGGTGGCATTGTCCCATTGGATGGAACCGGGCACAATCTGCCCTCCTACACGTACGGGCCCGCTGCTGCTCCGAGCCAAATACTCGTCCACCGTGACGTAATAATTTGCAAAGGTGGAATTCGCGGCCGCGTAACCAAGGTGCGCAAACACCGGCAGCAGTATGATGATGCCGATGATAAGTTTGGTATTCATTGTATCTCCCCAAATCCTACAAAAAGGTCTGGACCCTTTTCCGTTCAAGAGGAAGGAACCAGGACTTAAAACGCGGCATTCCGGTGCCGCGTTGTCCGCCGTCGTCGTGCCGTAGCAACCCTTACTCAGGATCCAGACTGCCTGTCATCCGTTCAACTTTGCCGGACGGCTGCCCTGATGTCATCCCCGCGCGGCTGGCGGATATCAAACGCCTCTTCCGGCAGGGAGGAGAATTTGCGCCATCCTTCGCGAATGACGGCCTCGCGATTTTCCGGCGTGATGAGGAGCGTCCCGACAAAATGACCGGAATGAATCACTGCGCTAATGTTCTCCGACCCGTCATCCTGCACGTCGGTGATGCACGACCGGTCCGGCACAAAACCCTTTGCGACAAAAACACCAAAACACTCTTCGCAAGCGGGTGCCCAAGATCCACAGAGGTTACGATTGATCGTGACACGCATCTTCGTTCCTCCTGTTGACCCCAGATTAACAGTCCTCAGTCAAAATAGAGTGCCGTGAGAGTCAAAATCCAGTCAAAATGGACTTCAGGGACAATCCCCCGGCAAGATCGGCTATTTTCAAAGCAAGCGGCCGGCCTGCAGCCGCAGGGTTGATTAACACACTTGCAGACGACGGCAAAACGATTGCCAAGAGAAATACTCGGGATTTCTGCTCAATCTTGGAGCGGTTTATGTCTGGTGGGCAAGTAGGTTACCGACATAAAAAAGGGGGCTGTCCAAAAAGACCTGCCGGTTGCTTAAACCTGCAAATTTTTGAACTGCCCCTGCTAATTCTTGAACCTTTTCAGCTCGATTACATGCAATACTTTAAATGAAGGGCTGTCCA
>JBLMXX010000389.1:0-6881 GCA_050257995.1 Acidobacteriota bacterium
AAAAGTTGGCAGTAAAAAGGGCCGAGGCATCGCGCCTCGGCCGGAATGATCCAGCGAACACGTCAACAAGACTGCCTCGGCGCTGAGGGGAAGCAGAAATTCATCACGAATCAGTCGGGGCGAGAGGATTTGAACCTCCGACCACTTGTACCCCATACAAGTGCGCTACCGGGCTGCGCTACGCCCCGATTCGTCAAAGATTATATCAGAGAGTCGGGGATTTTGCAAATGGGTTAGCACAAGAGAGATGCCGGTGTGAATACAAAAGGAATTTGGCTCGCGCAAAACGTCTAATTTGATGTAGAATTAGTCAAGCCAAACACCCAGCCGGAGGAGAGCATGAACACTCGACCAATTATCTCCACACTCCTGTTCGCGCTCGCACTCGTCTTGCTTCCAGGATGCGAAGAAATTCTTACGCTTGACGGCACCCTGACGCCCGTTGCGCCCGCGCCGACCCTAACCATCGCGACTTTGGCTCTGGCCACTACCTCCGCCCCGACCGCTGCGGCCGTGTCCACCGCACCGGCCCAGCGTCCGGCAGTCGTGTTTGGCGCGCAAATCAACGCGGACGAAATCGTCCAAGCGTGTAATCCAGTGCAGCTATTGGGAATCAAAGCGACGACGTTATGGCTCCGCTGGGCGAATGTCGAGCCGCGCAAAGGCGTCTTGCGTTGGGATGAAACCGACAGCACTCTCCAAAATTTCATCAATTGCGGGGTGAATGACCTCGGGATTCATTTCCAGTCGAAAAGCGATTGGGCCACTCTGCCCGCTCCGACCACCGCGCCGGGCGTGGACAGCGTTTCCATGGCACCGCGAAACATGGATGAATACTACAGCGTGGTCGCGAACATCGCCACCCATTTCAAAGGACGCGTGCGGCGCTACTCTATCGAGAACGAAGCCATGGCGTCTGCCAGTTGGTCCGGCTCGACGGCAAGCTATTTCGACCTGCTCAAGACGGCCCAGCGTGCAATCAAAGCCGCCGACCCGGATGCATGGGTGCTAGACAGTGGCACAGGCGGACGAGCGTATGGGCTCATCCTCGCAAATCAAATGCTCCAGTCCGGACAAGACTCGTCCGCAGTCCAGTACGTGAATGATTATTACTCCCGCTTTGCCATCGGCGGCAAGGCTCCGAATCTCAAGACTCCCGCCGACTTGCAGGCGTATTTCAACAGTACCGCGCTCCAGTCCGAGGTCGAAGTATCGCCGATGCAACGGATGGGCGAGTGGATGCCCCTGCTCTTTTCCAAGAACACGGTCTATGACATTAACCAGATTCATTACGATGGACCGTGGCAGAAATTGACAGACGTGATCAATTATGTTCGCACACAGTTGAATGCAGGGGGACAGCTTAGACCGTTGGAAATTTGGGAACTGGGCTATGGGTGGCAAGACCGCAGTACTTACGATCCCATCACGCACGCACAGGATACGGTGAAACTACTGACCATCGCGGCAGGGGAAGGCGTGAGTCGAATCATTTACCGGCCCCTCGTCGACAAGCCGGAGAGCAGCACACCCGGTCTGGTAAAGGGAGGACAATTAACCCCCGCCGGAGTGGCGTTCCGCTTGACCACACAGATGCTGGCTGGCAGTACCGGCGCCCAGCACATCGATTTGGGTAATCACGCCGTGTGGGCGTACCGCTTCACCAAAAGTGGGAGTGAAACATTTGTCGTCTGGAGTACGACACCCGCGGCGATTCGTATCCCTACTGCCTCTGCCAAAATCCTCGTGACCGATATCAGCGGTAGGACAGTGACACTCAACCCTCAAATGATTACGGTGAATCACAGTCCTGTGTTCATCCAGGGGGTGCCGTGACTAGAAAAAGTAAAGATGCCTGAAGAATTGGGCTCGCCCGTCTTTTACGACCCAAAGAACAAGCGCTGGCCGCGGATCAAATTCATCCTATTCGCGACCTTCGTCGTCGTGACCTGTATACTGACCGTCCTGACGATGAGTGTCCTCTCGACACCTTCCATGCCGGCCCTTGGCCTTGCCTTTGCCCGGAATCCGCCGCAAGCCAGCCGCTACTCGTCTCCCGAACCATTTCCGACAGCGACCGTCCAGCCGACCGCAACTCCGGTGCCCACACGGACGCCGCTCCCGACTCTGACTCTACGTCCCACTCCAACCCCGCGACCCATATTGCGATTAATGACGAGATACGGTAGGCAAAAGCAACGTTTGCTGCAGATGCTGCTACAGCGACAGAGCGCTTTACAGTCCCGCCGCGCGCCAAGTCGCTCCATCCCGCGGGCGGTCACTCCAACACCCCCATCCATTCGAGATTCGCGCACCCCGATCTCTAGAGCGACACCAGTGCCTTTCTCTCCACCAACACCGGGACCGCTGGCCCATTCCGACGTAATCGGCTTTTTCGTTAACTGGGATGATACGAGCCTCACGTCACTCAGACAGAACATGACCCAGATCGACAAGCTCATCCCCGAGTGGCTGCATCTCGCCGATGCAGACGGGAACCTATCTTACGACGACCCGAACCGGCAGAAGCAGGTACTGGAACTCGTCCAGAAGCTGAAACCATCGCTCGCCGTCGTGCCGCTTGTGAATAATTACGACGACAAGACCCAAGACTGGGATGGCGAGACCCTCGCCAAGATGCTGGCAAATTCCGCCGCGCGTGCCCGCACGATTCAGAACCTGCTGGCTTTTGTCCGTGCAAACAAAACGGCAGGAATCAGCATCGACTTTGAAGCGGTTCCTGAAAACAGCCAGGCTGACCTGCGGGCCTTTATGCGCGATCTGTCCGCCGCGTTCCATCCGCTCGGCCTGGAAGTCTCGGAATCGATCCCGCTTGAAGATGTGGCATTTGACGCTCGTTTACTCGCGCAGTCGAATGATTACTTGATTCTGATGGCATATGATGAGCATTGGGGCGGTGGCGAGCCGGGTCCGGTCGCTTCACAGTCGTGGTTCACCGACGCGCTCAAACAACGTCTGGCACAGGCGCCCGCCTCCAAATACGTTATTGCCATCGGCAATTATGGCTATGACTGGGACGCAGATGACATTGGCGCTGATGTTTCCTTCCAGGATGCGATCACGGAAGCGCGCTATGCAAACGCACACATCCGATTGGAACGTCCCTCGCTCAATCCGACCTTTGAGTACACCGACGACAATAATAAACTCCATCACGTCTGGTACCTGGATGCCGTGACGACGTTCGATCAGTTAGCGCAAGCCCAGCCATACGGTCCGCGCGGCTTTGCGCTCTGGCGACTCGGGTCCGAAGATCCCTCTATCTGGCAAGTGCTAGAACATCGGAATAAGCTGGACGCCTCGTCAGCCGACGGTTTGCGCGACTTGCACTATGGCTATGATATCGACTACGAGGGCCGCGGCGAAGTCCTGAAGGTGACCGCTACGCCGAGCGACGGCGTACGCACGATATCCTATGATCCAAAATCCAATCTCATCCTCAACGAGGTGATGGAGACCTACCCATCGCCGTTCGTGGTCACGCGGTGGGGCGGTGGAAACAAAAAGCGTATCGCGCTTACCTTTGACGATGGACCCGACTCGCGCTTTACAGCGCCCATCCTGGACATTCTCAAACAATATCAGGCGCCGGGCGCCTTCTTCATCGTCGGGATGAATGCGAGTGGAAATTCAGATTTGCTGCAGCGGATTGTGAACGAGGGTCACGAAATCGGCAACCATACCTTCAGCCACCCGGATATTTCGGTCATTTCTTCCGTGCAACTCGACCTCGAGCTCAACGCGACCGAGCGGCTCTTTGAGAGCCGCTTGGGACGCCGTTCACTCCTTTTCCGTCCCCCTTATGCGGAGGACGTAGAGCCGGAAACTCCGGACCAGGTCAAGCCACTGCTTCTTTCCAGCGGGCGCGGCTATTACACGATTGGGATGCGCATCGACCCGCTGGATTGGCGCAGCCCCGGCGTCGACGAGATAGTCCAAGAAACGATAAACCAGGCAGTCACAGGCGAGGGGAACATCGTTCTGTTGCACGACGGAGGGGGCGATCGTTCCCAGACTGTCGTAGCTCTCCCGAAAATCATTGAAGGCTTGCGTGCCAGAGGCTTTGAACTGGTACAAGTGTCGGACCTTCTCGGTCTGAGCCGCGATCAAGTCATGCCGCCGATTCCAGCCCGGGAACGCGCGATCGCACAGGTGAACGATACAGGGTTTCAATTGCTGGCAGGCATCCGGTCGGCAATCGCCAACCTGTTCGTCGTGGGTATCGTCCTGGGCGTCTTGCGCGTGCTGGTGATCGGCCTGCTCGCCACCGCCGAGTGGGTTCAGGTGTGGCTGACCCGGTATCCCAAGGAATTCAAGCCGTGGGTAAGCGTCATCGTTCCCGCATACAACGAAGAAAAAGTCATCTCCAAGTCGATATCCGCCTTGCTCGCCACTGACTATCCCGACCTTGACATCATCGTGGTGGACGATGGATCGACCGATGACACGGCCCAGCGTCTAGCCACGGATTTCGGCGGGAATCCCCGCGTGCGCGTCTTTACTAAAAAGAATGCAGGCAAGTCCCAAGCGCTTAACTTTGGAATTCATCGGACCCGGGCAGAGATCATCGTTGCCCAAGATGCAGACACAATCCTTCGCCGCGACGCAATTGAAAAGTTGGTCCGCCATTTTGCAAATCCGCACGTGGCGGCGGTGGCAGGCAACGCCAAGGTCGGCAACCGGACCAATTTACTGACCCGGTGGCAGGCGCTGGAATATATTACGAGCCAGAACCTGGACCGGCGCGCCTTTGCCATTCTCAATTGCATCACAGTCGTCCCCGGCGCGATTGGTGCGTGGAGGCGCGACTTGATTTTGCGGGCCGGCGGCTTTACTCGGGACACCCTTGCCGAGGATGCCGACCTGACTCTCAGGATCCTGCATCTGGGATATCAAATTGATTACGAGGATAGGGCCATTGCCTACACCGAAGCACCCGACAGCGTGCATGCTTTTGTCAGCAGCGTTTCCGCTGGATGTTTGGGACGTTACAGGCGGCATGGAAACATCGGGACATACTGTTCCGTCCCCGCTACGGGGCGCTGGCATGGCTGGCACTGCCGAACATTTTCGTCTTCCAGATCTTTTTCCCGCTTGTCTCGCCACTGCTGGACCTGCTCGCAATCACGTCCATCGCTAATCTTGCCTGGCTACGTTATCAGCACCCGTTGGATTCGCCCAGCGACGCTGTCGTAAGGATGTTGGTATTCTACGTGCTCTTTTTGGCGGTGGACTATGTTGCCGGGGGGCTTGCCTTCGCGTTTGAGCAGGGGGAGGACAAGCGACTACTCTTTTGGCTATTCTGGCAGCGTTTCTTCTACCGCCAATTGATGTACTATGTCGCCATCCGGGCAACGGTGACCGCCATCCGAGGTCGTATTGCCGGTTGGGGTAAACTGGAACGCAAGGCGACGGCGAAAGCGGTCTAATGAAAACCTCCCGCGGTCCATCCAGCGGGAGGGTCTTTTTGCCTAAATCTTTGCTTCAGGGTATGATGCAATTTGCTATGGAGAAACTCCGCCGGTTGGGATCTCTCTTTACATTTCGCCGCGTCATTGTCGTCGTGGCAGTGCTGGTCATCGCCTTGACAGGCATTGGGTTTCTGCGCACGATGGGTACCTCCATCACCTCGGAGCAGGTCCGCAACCTGCTCGCCGAGTTGGGCATATGGGGACCGCTGGCTTTGATCGGCAGCCTGGCAACGGTCCTGGTTATTCCCATCATCCCTGCAAGCATCTTTCAGATTGGAGCCGGGCTTGCCTTTGGGCCCCTGCCCGGCTTGCTCTATGCTTCATTGGCAGACATTCTCGGGGCAAGTATTGGCTATTGGCTCGCCCGCCGCTGGGGCAATGCCCTGCTGACCCGTTGGCTTTCGGACAAAAACCGGGAGACCTTGACTCGGTTGGCTCAGCACATGAACTGGCGAACGGTCATGCTGCTTCGCCTCATCCCAGGTCCGGCATACCCGTTGGTTTCGTTCGCCGCGGGTTATGCTCCGGTCGGATACGGAGCCTACCTTGCCGGGTCATTCGCCGGAGTCTTTCCTGCCCTCGTCCTCCTCGTATTTGCGGGGGATTTAGTGACCAGTTCGCCATTCCTCGCGTTTGGCCTGGTCGTCGCTTTGGTGGCGAGCATGGCAATCTTGGGTCATTGGATCAACACACGAACTGCGGAAACGACCGAGTAGAAACCAGTTTGACTGGCGGGAAAGTAGGGAATATACTTTATCAAGTTGTTACGCTACCCACATAAAGGAGATATTTCATGGCAACCGTTCCAGAAAAGTATGCCGATTTGTTCAAATTTGACAAAAGAGTATTTGCCTACTTGGCCCTCGTGATGAAGGACGGCAACCCCCAAGTCACGCCTCTATGGTTCGATTATGATGGGAAAGACATCATCGTCAACACTGCGCGCGGCCGCGTCAAGGACAAGATTCTGCGCCGGCATCCCACGGTGGCGATGGTGATTCAGGACCCAGAGGACCCCTACCGGTACGTGCAAGTGCGCGGCAAGGTCGTGGAGGAAACGGAAGAAGGCGGCTATGACATGATTAGCCACCTGAACCAAAAATACCACGGCACCCCGGACTATCCCAAACGCCCCGGCGAAGTGCGGGTGACGTACAGGATTGCACCGGAGCACTTTAGCAGATAGTGCGCAGACTGTAAGTAAAATCGAGGGAAATAGTTTTGTAAAGACCCACCCGGTTTTGGAGACCTGCTGGGTCCTTTGAAACAAGGGGGCTGTCCAAAAAGACCTGCCGGTTGCTTAAACCTGCAAATTTTTGAACTGCCCCTGCTAATTCTTGAACCTTTTCAGCTCGATTACATGCAATACTTTAAATGAAGGGCTGTCCA
>JBLMXX010000390.1:0-3497 GCA_050257995.1 Acidobacteriota bacterium
GCGCCGGTCGGACCGATTGGCGTATTGTGCATCCGGCGGACGCTCTCCAGCGGTCGCGCCGCAGGTCTCGTCTCCGGGCTGGGGGCGGCGACCGCCGATGCCATTTACGGGACCATCGCCGCTTTCGGGGTAACGTTCATTTCGAGCGTGCTGATCACCCAGCAAACCTGGCTGCGTTTGATCGGCGGCGCATTCCTGTGCTATTTGGGCGTCAAAGCCTTTTTCTCGGTCGCGGCAGACTCGAACGCGACCGTCCAGGGGGAGGGGTTGGCAAGCGCGTATCTCTCCACTTTTATTCTGACCGTCACAAACCCGCTGACCATCCTCTCCTTCGCCGCCGTGTTCGCCGGGCTCGGCTTGAGCGCGGGAGGGAATTATGCTACCGCATCCGTCCTGGTCCTGGGAGTGTTCCTCGGTTCTGCGCTCTGGTGGTTTATCCTGAGTGGGGGAGTCAGTCTCTTCCGGTCCCGCTTTAGTCCCCAGGGAATGCGCTGGGTGAACCGGGTCTCGGGAGTGATCATCACCGGCTTTGGCGTGATTGCGTTCGCGAGTCTAGGGATTCAATAAAAGATGGAAATATATATTGCGACCGGACACGGACTCCTGGTCGCCGAAAACGGCGCCAGGGGTTGGGCGGTTACCGCGGGCGGCTTGGCGGACCAGCACGTCACGAGCGTGATCGCGCGCGAGGGCGTGATCCTCGCCGGAACGACCAACGGCGTTTTCCGGTCCGATGATCGCGGCAAGGAATGGCGAGCCGCCAGCGTGGGGCTGACCGTCCGCCACGTGCGGTGGCTGGCTTTTCATCCCGCCATGTCCGACTTTGAGTTTGCCGGGACCGAGCCCGCCGCTATTTTCGTGTCCCATGATGGCGCGAATAGCTGGCGCGAGTGTAAAGAGGTTGGCATTCTGCGCGACGTCAACAAGTGGTTCTTGCCCTATTCGCCCGAAGCGGGCTGTGTCCGCGGCTTTGCCTTTAACGGTTCGCGCGGCTATGCCGCGGTCGAAGTGGGCGGACTGCTGCGCTCGGACAATAGCGGGGAGGACTGGGCGCTGGCAAAGGGAAGCAATGGCACTCCCGATCTCGACACGGTTCCAGAGCCGCTGCTCTATCCCGATGTGCACTCGGTTGCGGTTCACCCATCCTCACCCGACCTGGTCTATGCGCCCACCGGCGGCGGGTTTTATCGCTCTATGGATGGCGGCAAGACCTGGCGGTCTATGTACGATTGCTACTGCCGCGGCCTGTGGGTCGACCCGGCGGATTCCGACCACCTGGTCCTCGGTCCTGCGGACGGAGTCTCTGAAAACGGGCGCATCGAAGAATCGCGCGACGGCGGCAAGACTTGGAAACCGGCGTCCGCCGGACTGCAAGTCCCGTGGCCCGATTACATGGTCGAGCGATTTGCGCAGGTCGGGGACCAACTGTTCGCCGTGCTTTCCAATGGCGGACTCCTCGCCGCACCGCTCGCAACGCTCCAGTGGCAGCGGATATTGCCGGACGTGGAAGGCGTCAACGCCATCACCGCTATGCAGACCTGACCCGTCCCCATGCTGACTCCTTCTGCATTCCTCGCCTATCTTAAAGCCAACAAGGCGTACTCTAACCAGATCCTGCACGTCGAGCACCTGGCGCCGCGTCCCCCGCGATATGGCAAATTGTCGCGTGCGCTTGCGCGTGACCTCACCGCCGCGCTGAAAGGGCAGGCACTTGACCAATTTTACACGCACCAGGCGCAAGCGATCAACCTCGCGCGCCAGGGACACGACGTGGTGGTCGCGACGGGCACGGCGAGCGGCAAGACCCTGTGCTACAACATACCGGTGCTCGACGCGATCGCCAATGACGCGCGTTCGCGCGCGCTTTACCTCTTTCCAACCAAAGCGCTGGCGCAGGACCAACTGCGCTCCCTCGACGAATTAACGCGCCGCATGGAGAGGTGCCGGGTCCTCTTTGGGACTTATGACGGCGATACCCCACGCAGCGTACGCAACCGCCTGCGCAAGACCGCTCACATCGTCCTCACCAATCCCGATATGCTGTCGGTCGGCATCCTGCCGAACCATAACCTGTGGGCGCCCTTTTTCCAGAACCTGCGCTACGTGGTGATCGACGAGGCGCACGTCTACCGGGGCGTCTTTGGCTCGCAAGTGGCGTGCGTCCTGCGGCGATTGCTGCGTGTCTGCGAATTTTACGGCAACCGCCCGCAGTTTATCTTTTGCTCCGCGACGATCGCCAATCCGGGCGAGCACGTTCTGCGCCTTTCCTCTCGCGCCGCCGAGGTGGTGAGCGAGGATGGCGCGCCTCACGGCGCGAAAGAATTCGCCTTGTGGAACCCGCCCATCGTGGACCCGGCCAATGGCACGCGCCGGAGCGCCAACTCGGAAGCGGCGGCGTTGTTCACCCACCTGGTGCGGCAGGGGATGCGGAACATCACGTTCGCCCGCGCCCGCAAGACCGCGGAACTGCTCCTCTATTACGCCCGCGAGAACCTGAAAAAGACCGCGCCCGAAGCGGTGGAGCGGGTCCGGTCCTATCGCGCCGGCTATCTCGCCGACGAACGCCGCGCGATCGAAGCGGGGCTCTTTAACGGCGACCTGCTCGGCGTGACCGCGACCAATGCGCTGGAACTGGGGATCGATATCGGCGACCTGGATGCGACCGTCCTGGTCGGCTATCCCGGCACGATCGCCAGTTTATGGCAGCAAGCCGGGCGCGCCGGGCGCGGCACGCGGGACACGCTCTCCATCCTCGTCGGCATGGACGATCCGCTCAATCAATACTTTATGCGGCATCCCGAAATCCTCTTCGCCAAGCCGGTCGAGAATGCGCTCATCGACCCCGACAATCTCTATATCCTGGAAAAGCATCTGCCCTGCGCCGCCTTTGAGGTTCCGCTGACGAACGCGGACGAAGAACTGTTCGGTCCCGGTTTTGTCCAGGCGATGGTGCACTTGGAACGCGCCGGCGTGCTCAATTACCGCAACGACCGCTGGTACTATACCCGGCTGAACTATCCGGCGGAAAAGGTCAGTCTCAGGTCCATCTCGGGGCACACGGTGGCGCTCGTCAACCAGCGCGGCGGCGAGGTGATCGAAGAGATTGACGCGGCGACCGCGCCGCAGCGCGTGCACGACGGAGCGATCTATCTGCATCAGGGGGACGCGTACCTGGTCACCCAATTGGACCTGGAGAATGGGACGGCAAACCTCAAGCCGGTGGACGTGGACTATTACACCGAACCGCGCGAATTGAGCGAGACCCGCATCCTCCGCCGCCGCGAGGAACGCGCCGCGGGGACCACGCGCGCCTATTTCGGCGATGTGCGGGTGACCGAGCGGGTGATCGGCTATCGCAAGATGCGCCAGTTCTCCGAGGCGGTATTGGAAAAACATGAATTGGACTATCCGCCGCAGTCGTTCATCACCCGATCGCTGTGGTGGGACATACCGCCGAGCGTCGTCCAAAAGATTTTGGACGTGGGGGCGGACCTGGC
>JBLMXX010000391.1:0-3570 GCA_050257995.1 Acidobacteriota bacterium
TGCATCATACTCCTCGCTTTGTGCTTTGCGCAAACGCGTATCGACGTTTCCGCGTAGAGGGATTAGATGAACGTCTGGACGGAGCGCGATGATCTGAGCGGCCCGACGGGCACTGGAAGTGCCGATAAGTGCACCGGGTGGCAATTGGAATAGCCCTACCTTATGCCGCGAGACTAGGCAATCGCGCGGGTCTTGTCGTTCCGGGATAGCGGCAATCGTGAGCCCATTCGCGATTTCAGTGGGTAGGTCCTTGAGACTGTGTACTGCCAGATCAATTTCGTCAGCTAGGAGTGCATCCTCAATTGCCTTGGTAAATACGCCTAGCCCTCCGAGTTCGGCCAGCGGTCGTATCTGTTCCCTGTCTCCCTCTGTCTTGATAATGCGGATTTCGACTTGGAGGTCCGGCTGGAGGAGGTTCAACGCCGAGATGATGTGATGGGTCTGCCACTGCGCCAGCGCGCTGCCGCGAGTGCCTACCCTGATGGACTGAACTGCGAGGCGGGACGGTGTCGAGCTACGATTCATTCGCTATTGCCTGCAGTGCCTCGGCGGCGACCTCGACCGTCCTGGCTATATCTTGTTCGGTATGCGCCAATGAAATGAACATCGCTTCGAATTGCGAAGGTGCGATGTAAACGCCGCGCTCGAGCATGCCGTGAAAGAATTTCGCGTACCGTCTTGTATTGGACATTTTTGCAGAAGCATAATCGACCACGGCGTGCTCGGTAAAGAACAGTGTCATCATCGAGCCGACGCGATTGATCTGAACAGGTACCCCCGCTTTTTCTGCAGACTCTTTCAGCCCGGCTTCCAACTGGGCGCCACGCGCTTCTAACTGTCTATAGGCATTCCGTCTCGCGGCGATTGCATCCAACGTCGCGGTGCCGGCGGCCATGGCAAGCGGATTACCGGATAGCGTCCCTGCTTGGTAGACAGGACCCAATGGGGCGATGAGATTCATGATATCTCGCCGCCCGCCATACGCGCCGACGGGCAGCCCCCCGCCAATGATTTTGCCAAGGCAGGTTAGGTCGGGGTGGATGTCGTATTTGGATTGCGCGCCGCCCCAGGACACGCGAAATCCTGTAATCACCTCGTCGAAAATCAAGAGTGCGTCTTGTGTGCGCGTAAGGTCGCGTACCCCGGCGAGAAAGCCATCTTTGGGTGGGATGACACCCATGTTGCCTGCCACCGGTTCAATAATAATGGCGGCAACTTCGCCCTTGTGCGCGTCAAAGGTTCCTGCGAGCGCATCGAGATCGTTGAAAGGGGCGATCAATGTCGTCCCGGCAATCTCAGGAGGCACCCCCGCGCTATCCGGTAGAGCAAGCGTGGCAACTCCCGAGCCGGCTTTGGAAAGCAGAAAATCGGCGTGACCGTGATAGCCACCGTCAAACTTGACAATCTTGCTGCGTCCGGTAAACGCACGCGCGAGCCGAATGGCGCTCATCGTGGCTTCCGTTCCGGAACTCAAAAACCGGAGCATTTCGATTGAAGGGTATGCACTCGTGATGTGCCGCGCCAGGTCAATTTCCAGCTCACTGGGTGCGCCGTAACTGGTGCCGAGGGTTGCGGTATCCTGAATGGCGGCGACGACGCGCGGATGGGCGTGTCCTAGAATCAATGGACCCCACGAACCGACGTAATCGATAAACTCATTCCCATCAGCGTCTACAAACCGTGCGCCTGAACCGCGCGCGATGAAAAGGGGCTCACCCCCCACACTCCGCCATGCTCGCACGGGACTATTGACGCCGCCGGGGAAATATTGGCTTGCCGTTTCAAAAAGCCGATGGGAGGTTTGACTGTTCATTGGAATCCAGTTCAAAAAGATCGCGTAGGGTTTCTATGTACACTTGGCCGTCTCCACTCTGGACGCGTTCTTTCAGGTGAACAGTGGGCGCCGCGAGCAGTTTACTGACGATGCCGGCCGACAAGGCGGAGATTACCTGGCGGTCGCGCTCGCTCAGGTGCAAGTGCCCCAGCCGGCGAAGCGCCTTGTCCAATTCCGCCGCCCGGATGGTTTCAGCCCGTTGGCGCAAGCCGGCAATCACCGGCGCGGCCCGCCGTTCGATGAACCATCGCCAAAATGCCTCCACCTCTTGCTCAAGAATAGCCTGTACGGCTGTGATTGCTTGCTCGCGAATGGCTCGGTTGGCATCCACATAGTCATGCAAGTCATCGATGTTAAACAGGTGAACATTCGGGATGTTCGCAGCCTCCGGATCAATATCACGCGGCATCGCAATGTCCAGCAGGCAAAGCGGGCGTTCGGGACGGGCATTCATTGCAGCTTGTAGTGTGCCTGCGTCCAGGATGATGTGGGGGGCACCGGTCGCGCTAATCACCAAGTCAGCCTCGATAAGCGATTCCGCCAGTTGCTCAAAGTGAATCGCCTTGCCGCCGATATCCTTTGCTAGCTCTACAGCATTGGCGTGGGTGCGATTGGTAACCATGACGGTGCACGCTCCATCCTCGGCAAGATTCCGGGCAGCGCGGCATCCCATATCTCCGGCACCGATAATGAGCGCATTTTTCCCGACGAGCGGTCCGAGCCGCTCTCGCGCGAGCGCAACCGTCGCGTATGCGACGGAGGCGGCACCTGCGCCGATGGCGGTTTCGGCGTGGGCGCGCTTGCCGCTATGGATGGCATCCTTGAAGAGTTGGTGGAGAACGGGACCGACAGATTTTCTTTCGGCTGCTTGCAGGTACGCATTACGGACCTGTCCCAGGATTTCGAACTCGCCAAGGATCATCGAATCCAGCCCGCTCGCAACGGCAAACAGGTGCGCTACCGCTTCGCGTTCGGCATAGGTGTAGACATAATCCAGCCCCGGATGCGAAAGAGTATCGTGCTCGCTGAATAGATCGCGGAGCACCGTTTGTCCGCGGTCACGGTCTGAAGTGACGACATAGATTTCTGTGCGGTTGCAGGTGGAGAGTATACAGCGTTCGGTGAAGAGATCAGGATCGAGGTAAGTGTGCAGTTGGTTGAGCGCGTCTTCCTGTTGGCAGTGTGCTGCCGCGACCTGCTCGCGGACGTGGACCGGTGCGGTGGTGTGGTTCAATCCCATCATCAGGATTATTGGTTTCAACTAGGACTCCGAATTCAAAGGGTAAGCGCAGACATTCTAGCGAGATGAGATTCCCGCGTCAAGGGGGTACGACCCGGCGATTAACTACGGGTATGTATCGAGTATTGCAAGAAGGATTTCGTCCAGGAATGTGCTCACGCGGTGGAAGAGCCGCGCATCTTCTTCGTCTCCCTTGCGGGAGCCGATTTTTGCATCCAGGACGGTTTTCAGAATCAGCCCGCGAAAGTAGATGGTCGCCCGCGCAGCATTGCCTGCAGATAAACCATTAGCAGCGAGAACGCGGCCGTATTCGCGCGCAATGTGGCGTCCTTCAGTTAGCAGGTATTCGCGATGATCGGGTTGTTCGGCAAAGTTCACAACGCAGGTGAGCAGGTGTTGGCCGAATTCCCGCTGGCGGAGGCGGTCCTTGGCATCTTGCGAGATGCTGAGGTTTTGAAACCAGTTCGAATCTTTGAGCGGATGTGCCTTTAATTCC
>JBLMXX010000392.1:0-10702 GCA_050257995.1 Acidobacteriota bacterium
CTGGGGTAGATAATGAAATCCAGAGTATATTGTCACAGGTCAATCCGGATGAGGTTCCATCTCTCGACAGCGCGAGCGCTCGGATCCAGACTTTGATTATGAATGCCTCTATGCCTGCCGACGTTGCCAATGCGATCAAAGAAAACTATAGCGCGTTGTGCGCCAGGTGCGGCGTCGAAAACTTGCCGGTCGCGGTACGTTCCAGTGCTACGGCAGAAGACCTGCCCAATGCCAGCTTCGCGGGCCAGCAGGATACCTATTTATGGGTAAAAGGTCTGGACCAGGTGATGCAGATGGCTCAAAAGTGCTGGGCAAGCCTGTTCACCCCTCGCGCCATTAGTTATCGGACCAAGATGAATTTTCCTGAGGACAAGGTCTTAATCAGTGTCGGCGTCCAAAAGATGGTCAACTCGCGTACTTCAGGCGTCATGTTCACTCTCAATCCACTCAATGGTGACCCCTCTAGGGTCGTGGTCGAAGCGAGCTGGGGGTTCGGCGAGGCAGTCGTATCCGGGGCGGTCACTCCGGACAAGTTCGTGGTGGATAAGGTGTGCCTGGAAGTGAATGAACGTACCATCTCTGCCAAAACCATCGAATGCGTTTATCAACCTGGCAATGGCGTAGTCCATGTGGACGTTGCAACTGGCCGGCAGACAGTCCCTTGTTTGGACGACCGGGAGCTGATGGAGCTGGTCCGGGTTGCCAAACGAATTGAAGAGCATTATGGCAGGCCGATGGATATCGAGTGGGCAATTGACAAGGACTTGTCTTTCCCGGACAATGTGTTCATCGTCCAGAGCCGTCCCGAGACGGTATGGAGCCAGAAACGAAACGGGAGTTTGCTGGGCGGGAAAAACGGGTACGAATTGCTGATGGACAAGGCGCTGAATCCGCTCAAGCTCAAGAGCCGGTGAAGGGGGGCCGGTTATTTCCACTCAAATCTTTGTTGTCCGGCATGGAAATGTGCTTGATCACCAGGGTGACGTGGTTTTGACGGAAGAAGGACGGCACAATGCTTTCGATGCTGGGTCTCGTTTGGCAGAGCATATTCCGGATGGTGCCCAGGTGCGTGTCTTGTGCAGCCCCACTGTCCGCACGCGAGAAACGGCAGAGGAACTGGCGCTTGGTCTGGTTTCTATTCCGCATCTGCATGAGAAGGCAAACGTCGAGATTCCGGTTCCGCGCGTGGAACCGGCAATCCGCAATCTTGAAATCATCGTCGACGGTCACCCGGTGTTGCCCACCGATGCAATGCACCCTTCGCTACCGCCCTCCGCAGAACAGGATAGCTTTTTGCAGGGATTCTGGCAGGCGGATGAGGACCGCATTGGCTATTGGATGACGCATTTGAGTGAATCGGCAGAATCGCCCGCGGCTGTGGCGGCGCGACTGGATCAATGCTTTGAATCACTCCTTGCCTCTGAGAGGGCTGAGATTTTCATTTTGGTCACTCATTCCGGGCCGATGCGCGCTTTTTTGCGTCAAGATTTCGGCCAAGACCCGGGCGAGCCGGATTATTGCGAGTGGTTCCACGTGAACAAGGAAAGGGTCGATTATCGCGGCGAAACGGCGGCAAGGTAGAGCCACCATACGCAACAAGTCTGAATCAGAGCATGCCTGCCAAATATTGTCCCCAATGCGCCCATGAACTCGCCCTGAAAATGGAAGCGGGGCGTGAACGACCCGTGTGTAATAATTGCGGATACGTCATGTACCGCAACCCGGTGCCAGTCGCTCTCGTCCTCGCCACCCGTGATGACAAATTGCTTCTCGTTCATCGCCTGAACGCGCCGCTTGCCGGTTATTGGGCGCCTCCGGCCGGTTACGTCGAAATGGACGAGTCGATCGAACAAGGGGCCGTGCGCGAAGTAAAGGAGGAGACCGGGTTCGAGGTCGAAATTGATCGCCTGTATCGAGTGGACAGCCGCGCAAATATGGGCGTTATTCTGTTAACCTTTTTCGGACGGATTACGGGCGGTGAGATGGCAGGGCAGGATGTGGAGGTTGACCAAGTGAGCTTTTTTGCGCGAGAGGAATTGCCTTCTCCGCCCCCACCCGTGGATGCCAAGCCGCTCGACTATTGGTTCTATGACCTCATCAAGCAGGTTTTTCAGGATTTCAAGAGGGGGGCTGTGTAGAGCAAGGACCGGGCGGAGTTGGATTATTCGGGTGAGGATGTTGATTTCTGTTGAGCGCCCATCTCTTGCCGTAAGCCGGTCCACTGCTTGAACAGGTCATTGTCAAAGCCGAACCGTGACAGCAAGCGCCCGACGGTGAAATTAACTAGGTCGTCGAGGGTGCGCGGCCGTGCGTAAAACGCAGGAAGTGGTGGGGAGATGACGGCTCCCATTTCGGTGGCTTGCGTCATCAGGCGTAGGTGTCCCAGGTGAAAGGGTGTTTCGCGGACAACGAGGACGAGCGGACGCGATTCTTTGAGCGTGACGTCGGCGGCGCGGGCGATCAATTCCGCGCTGTAGGAATTGGCAACCGCCGATAGAGTCTTGATACTACACGGAATAATGATCATCCCGCGCGTCGAAAAACTGCCGCTGGCGATGCTCGCCCCGATATCGTGATTGTGATGCACGACCGTCGCCAGCGCTTCGACGTCTTTGACCGTGAAATTCGTTTCTTGGACCACTGTCTGCCTGGCCGCGCTCGTCATGACGAGGTGCGTTTCGACGGTCGGGACCGTCTTTAGGAATTCGAGCAGACGGATGCCGTAAATGACGCCGCTGGCGCCTGAAATGCCCACCACGAGTCGATCGACCATACTTTTCTCTCCAAGACCTTGCTGGTTCTAGACCCAGGCAAGGAGATCTTATTTCTTGCGCCTGTCCGTGAACCGGCGTGCCTTTAGCTCAAACCGGGGTAGAGTTTCAGGGGTGGCGAGGGAAACTCCCACCCGTAGTCCCAGGCGATGGGACGCATCCCGTGCAATGGCGTCGACGACGGCTTGCGGGTTTTCGCCCACGACCTCAACCCGGATCTGGATCTGGTCCATTTCGTCAACGCGATCAATTTCCACGGCGAATTCCTGCACTTCGGGGAATGACCGGACGATGGCCTCGATAGCACTCGGAAAGATATTTACCCCGCGTACAATCAGCATCTGGTCGATCCGCCCGATGATGCCTCCCTCCATCCGGGCAAACGTCCGCCCACAGTCGCATTGGTCATGGATCAATTTCACCTGGTCGCCTGTCCGGTAGCGAAGGTTGGGCGACCCTACCCGATCGAGATTCGTGATGACGAGTTCTCCCTCGTCAGAGGGCTGTCCTGAACGAGGATCGATCACTTCGATCAAAAATTCACCCTCGTTTAGATGGACTCCGGATTGTGCCACGCACGTAAACCCGTGTGCCCCGACTTCTGTCGCGCCGGTGTGATCGGTGAGTTTGGCGTTCCATGCCTCCTCGATCCGCGCCTTTGTTCCCGGAATGCTGCCGCCTGGTTCCCCCGCGACGACGATCTTGCGCACCCCTGATTCGTGCAGGTTGATTTTTTCCTTCTGCGCCACTTCTGCTAAATGGAGGGCATAGCTGGGAGTGCAGCACAAAGCCGTTGCTTGCAAGTCCATCAGGTTGCGCAGGCGCTGGTACGAGTCTTGTGCACCGCCCGAGATCGCCAGTGCGCCGATTTTTTCCGAGCCTGCCCAGGCTGCCCAGAACCCGATGAACGGTCCGAAGGAAAACGCGAAATAGATCCGGTCCTTGTCGTCAATTCCGGCGCCATTGTAAACGGCACCCCAACAGCGCGCCCACCAGTCCCAGCTTTCTCGCGTATCCAGCCAGCGCATCGGCTTGCCCGTCGTGCCCGAGGTCTGGTGTAGGCGAATGTATCGATCAAGCGGATAAGTCAAATTGGAGCCAAATGGAGGATAAGCGTCCTGGTCGTCCACGAGTTCCTGTTTGTGTGTAAAGGGTATGTGAGTGATGTCCTTGATGGAGCGGAAATCACGCGCGTCCGTGAATCCGGCTTGCCGCAACTTGGCGCCATAGAACGAATTCGATGCCAGCATCTCTCGCAGCAGTGTTTGCATGCGGGCAGTCTGGTGACGGTCGATGGTCTCGCGGTTCGCCGTTTCGATTTCGCGGTTGAAATAGGTCACGTTCATCGCGCTCCTCCCCTATGCAGTGAGCGGTGAATGGCGCTCGGCGTTTAGTATGCAATCAACAGCAAATGGGTAAATAATTAAACCGTCATGCGACGACTTTGCCCTTCAGTTCGATCAACGCTCGCTCGACATACACGCGCACCATCTTTTTCCGCCACGCGTAAGAGGCATCCGCATTGTCCATGGGTTTGGCGGGTTTGTAAGCCGCTTCTGCCGCCGCGGCAATAACGTCGGGCTCCAATTTTTGTCCGATCAGAATCTTGACCGCTTCGGATGCCTCCACCGGGTGCGAAGCAATCGCACCGAGGACGACGCGTGCGTGTTGCACAGTTCCGTCTGGCGCCACGCGGAGCGCCGCCGCCACGCCGAGGATCGGAAAGTCGATCGAGCCGCGCCGCCGCAGCTTTAGATAGACTGATTTCACCCCGTCCGCCGGAGGCAAAACCAGTTCCGTCAGGATTTCGTCGCGCGCCTTGCTCAAGTACTCCATCCCGTCGTCACGGTAAAGCGCCGCGGCAGGAATCTCGCGCGAGCCGCGCGGTCCAACCAGGCGCACGCGAGCGTCGAGCGCGACGGCAACGGGCGCGCAATCGGTTGAAGAAATGGCCCAACAGCGGTGACCGCCGGGCGCCACGAGACAGATGTCTCCATCTTTTTTCATGCAAAAGCCGATCGACTTGCGCCAAAAGTAGGTCTGGTCGTAGTAATTGCAGCGGGTGTCCAGGCAAAGGTTGCCGCCAATAGTACCCGCGTTCCGCAGTTGGGGTGAGGAAACGAGCCCGGCGGCGGTAGTTAGAGCAGGGTAGTCGGCATGCAGTTTTTTATCCCGCGACAAGGCGCTGAGCGTCGTAGCCGCGCCGATCCTGTAGCCTAACCCGTTCTTGACGCCGTTCAATTCAGGGAGCCCGCTCAAGCCAACCAGGACTTTCGGATCGAACTGTCGCCGTTTCATATTGGGGAACAAGTCTGTCCCACCCGCCACGATCATTGCCTCATTGGCATGCTGGTCGAGTAGCGCAACCGCTTCATCGAGAGTTTTCGGCGCAAGATATTCAAATGGAGGTAAACGCAGCATAGTTATGTCCAGTTCATTGGTGATTTACCAGTTACCAGTGCTACCACTGCTACCAGTGGTTACCAGTGGCGGGTCAAAACTCGCCCCATGCTCGGCGCTGGTAGCTACTGGTAGCACTGGTACTGCTGGTAACACTTGTAATACTGGTAAAACATCATGTAAAAGTCATCGATCGTACTAATCAACTATCCCACCAATCGCGGCGCATTCTCTGGTGGCTCGACCATAATGGGCGCGGGGTATTCCACCTTTGGAAAATCCTTGGGACCGACGCGCGGCTCATTCCCCTTGTTTTTTTCCTCCAAGCCCTTTAGCACGGTATCGGGCGTGATCGGCACCTGGTCAATGCGCACGCCGACCGCATCGAAGACGGCATTGGCAATTGCCGGAGGTACGGGGAGGAGCGGTCCTTGCCCCGCTTCTTTCGCTCCATACGGACCTTCGGGATCGAGCGTCTCGATCAGGATGGTCTGGATTTCCGGCGTATCCAATGTCGTCGGGGATTTGTAATCAAGGAGCGACGGGATTTTATGCATCCCCTTGCGAAAAGCCGACTCTTCCATGAGCGCTTCTCCCATCCCCATGTACGCGCTACCCTCGGCTTGCCCGATGACAAGGAGCGGATTGATGGCCCTGCCGCCGTCGTGGGCAAGCCAGAGCTTGTCGACGGTAACGATGCCCGTATCCGTATCGACGCTGACCGCCGCTATGCATGCCGAGTAACTGTAAGAGGGAGAAGGACCGACGCCGGAACCTTTGAAAGGTCCCGCACGTTTGGGCGGCTTGTAGCTTCCGGTACCGCTCAAGGTCCCGAATTTCGCCTCGGCGATATTCGCCGCTTCGACGAATGAAAGACTGCGATTTTCGTCGTCATCGCAAATCACCATGCCATCGCGCATCACGAGGCTCTCGGCGGGCACGAGAAGCTTTTCGGCGGCGGCGGAGAGTATTTTCTCTTTGACGGCGCGCGTGGCTTGAATGCACGCATTGCCTGTCATGACCGTCACGCGTGACGAATAGCTCCCCAGGTCAACCGGGGTGAGGTCTGTATCAGCCGTAAAAACGTGGACGTCCGCCGGCTTGAGTCCAAGTTCCTCGGCAGCAATGTAGGCGAGCAGGGAATCCGAGCCCTGCCCAATATCGGTAGAGCCGCAAAAGACGGCCACGCCACCGCCGCGATCCACCTTTACAATGACACCCGAATGAGGCATATCGTTCCAATAGATCGGCAGACCCGCGCCGGAGAGATAGGAACTGCAAGCAATGCCGAGTCCGTGGCGGACTGAAGAAGGTCGGGTCTGTACTTTTTCCCTATTTTCTCGCGTTCCATTTTTCCATCCACTTGCCTCGACGACGGCGTCAATACACTCGCGCAACCCGCAGCTCGTGATGGTCAGGTGATTGACTGTCTTTGTCCCATCATCCACAATATATTGGCGCCGCATCTCAGCGGGGTCCAGCCCGAGGTCGTGCGCAATTTTGTCGAGGTGCACCTCCAGTCCAAAGCGCGGTTGGGGGGTGCCGTGCCCGCGCTTGGGTCCGCAAGGCGGTTTGTTGGTAAACACGCGCAATCCCTCGAATTTGTAAGCGGGGATCTTGTACGTTACCGTCTGCAGGGCGCCCGTGTAGTAGGTCGAGGCAATGCCATAGGACCCATAACCGCCGCCATCCAGCATCGTCTTGAAATGCAGGGCGGTGATCTGGCCGTCTCTTTTGACGCCGCTCTTGACCCACATTAATACGGGGTGCCGCCCGCGGTGCGTATAAAATACCTCTTCCCGCGTGAGCGTAATTTTGACCGGACGCCCGGTGAGCATGGATAATTTGCATGCGACCACTTCATGTGAAAAGGGATCGGTCTTGCCGCCGAATCCGCCGCCCACCGGAGTCGCAATCACGCGAATGTGTGCCCGCGGCATCTTTAGAGTCTTTTCGAGGGCGCGGTGGACATAGTGTGGAGTCTGTGTCGAGCTCCAGAGTGTCAGACGACCATCGGATGAGAATTGGGCGATGCAGGCATGCTGTTCAATCGGCAGGTGCGTATTGCCCTCGTAAAAGAATGTGTCCTCACGTATATGGTCGGCGGCGCTAAAGCCAGCGTCCAGGTCCCCAAACTCAAGTGAGACGAACTTGTGAATATTGTGCTGGTCGGCATATTCGTGAATCTGCGGTAGTTTCTCATCCAGCGCGTCGCGAATGGACATGACGGGCGTCAGCGGCTCGTATTGCACGTCGATCAGCTCAATAGCGCGCTCGGCCGTTTCTTCGTCGATGGCAGCCACCGCGGCGACCGGATCGCCGACAAAGCGCACCCGGTCCACGCACAACGCCTCTTCGTCCTGAGTGCTCGGCATGATGCCATACTTGATTGGGAGGTCTTTGCCGGTGATAACGGCAAAGACGCCCGGAAGTTGTTCCGCGCGTCCTGTATCAATCCCCAGTATGCGCGCGTGGGGATACACACTGCGGAGTAGTTTGCCATACAACATGCGCGGCAGCGAGAGGTCGTCGGCATAGCGGGTCTCGCCGGTTACTTTTTGCAGGGCATCCACTTTGAGCTGTGATTTGCCGATTATAGAGAGGTCACCATTCTTCGCCATAGTTCATTATCCTGATATCGGAAGAAAAGTAGACAGGTCCGCAAGTCCACAGGTACATGGGCGACTCTATCCGTGTCTATGTGTTTTCCTGTTTACCTGTTCCCGTGTCTACTTGCGGTTTGCCACTTGTTCCACAGCTTCGTAGATCTTGGAATATCCGGTGCAGCGGCAGAGATTGCCGGAGAGTGCCTCCCGGATCTCGTCTCGGGATGGATGCGGGTTTTGATCCAGCAGGGATTTGCCGGCGAGGAGCATGCCGGGGGTGCAGTAACCGCACTGCGCTGCGCCCAGTTCTGCGAAAGCGGTCTGCAAAGGATGCGGTATCGCCCCATCCGCCATGCCTTCGACCGTGGTAATTTCACGCCCCTGCAGTTCAATCGGAAGCGCAAGGCAGGAGAGGACCGGTTCCCCATCGACCAGCACGGTGCAGGCCCCGCACTCGCCCAATTCGCAGCCGTGCTTTGTGCCTGTCAAATTCAAGTCCTCCCTCAGTACTTCGAGAAGCGTTTTGTGTACAGGCACGTATACTTCGTAATCTTGACCGTTTACGCAAAGACGCAGTACTTGTTTCATGCCATCTATCCTATCTATGAATAAAAGATGAACGAAAAGTTGTCAACAGTCCCCGGTCTCGGTCAGCTGGCTTTCTACCCAATCCCATCCCAGGTCGGGTACTCTTTGGCGCCAAGCTGCCGCGAGATTTCTTCGGAGGCAACATATGTTTGCCGGGCGACGTCGAGTAATTTGCTGTAAGGGAGACGAGTGCTAAAGCCGACAACACATAGCGCAGCGATGACATTGCCTTGCTCGTCGTTGACCGGCGTAGCGGCTGCGCGCACGCCAGCCAGGTATTCCTCATCGTCCAGCGCAAAACCTTGGGCACGGACCTGGCGCAGGGCGGCGCGATAGGAGCCGATTTTGGTGATGGATTTTCGCGTGTAGGCGCGCAGGGGCCTGGCGCTCAACAGCTCGCTCAATTCGGCTTCGCTCATGGCCGCGAGAAATATCTTGCCAAAGGCAGCGGCGGAATAGCTCATTCGCCTCCCCAGAGGAGAGGTGATTTTTACGTCATGCGCGGCTTCTTCCTTATCCTCAATAATGACCTGACCATCTCCAAAAGTTCCCAGGAAAACAGTCTCATTCACGGCGCGTGACAACGCGACGACATGGGGATGGGCCATGGCGCGCCAGTCCATTCGGTCGCTCATGCGATGTCTTAATTCCACGAGTGCGTAGCCTAGCCGGTAGGTCTTGGTGGCATCGTCACGCTCGAGCAGACGGTGATGGCAGAGGGTCGATAGAATATCGTGGGTAGTGCTTTTGTTGAGGTGAAGCTGGCGGCTCAGTTCAGAGACGCCAAGAGGGGATTCGCTGGACGCTACGGCTTCGACGATACGGGCCGCGCGGTCCACGGCGGGGACGAGGCTGCCACGGCTGCCATTACCGCTCTCATTCTTGGATGCCATCGAGAGGACTCCATTTCACGCGGCGTTCTCTGTGTCGAACACCGTTCGCTAGGTATTCTACACCGGAATCGGGCTGTTGTCAATACGCCGCGAAGCCGGCTTTTGCGGTATAATCGTATAGAGAGGTATTCTCAAAGAGGAAAAAGGACAATGAAAACACCACTCTGGCAGCCTTCCGAGGAGCGGAAAAAACAGGCGAACATCAGCCGTTTCATCGACATTGTAAATCAAAAGTTTCGACTGGATATCCGGGCGTACCCGGGATTGTGGAAATGGTCGGTGGAAAACATCTCTGAATTCTGGGCAACGGTGTGGGATTTTGCCGGGATCATAGCGTCGCACGGTTATGACACGGTTGTGGATGATCTTAGCCGGTTCCCGGGCGCCCATTGGTTCCCGGGAGCGCGGCTGAACTTTGCCGAAAACCTGCTGAGATACCGCGACGATCACATAGCGTTTATTTTTAGAGGCGAGACCGTCAAGTCGCGGACGATGACGTATGCCGAGCTTTACGACACGGTGGCGCGTCTCGCCAAATCGCTGCGCGAGTGCGGAGTCGTTCCCGGCGACCGGGTGGTCGGCTATTTGCCGAATTTGATCGAGACCGCCGCGGCGATGCTGGCGGCAACCAGTGTGGGGGCAACCTGGTCTTCCTGCGCCACCGACATCGGTCCTGTCGCGGCGCTTGATCGCCTGGGACAAGTGGAGCCAAAGGTCCTCTTTACGGCTGACGGTTATTTCTACAAGGGCAGACGGTTTGACACGCTGGAGAATGCCGCGCAGGTGGCACGGGGCATCCCTTCCCTTGAAAAGGTCGTGGTCGTGCCTTATGCAACGGAGACGCCGGACCTCCGCGACATTCCGCATGCAGTTCCTTACAACGCATTTCTGCCCGGGGGAGCAATGCCTCCATTGGCATTTGAGCAACTGCCGTTCGAGCAGCCTGTCTATATCATGTTCTCCTCGGGAACAACAGGCAAACCCAAATGCATGGTGCAGAGCGTGGGTGGCGTTTTGATCAGCCAGTTGAGGGAACAACTTTTACACACAGACTTGAAGCGCCAGGACCGTATCTTGTACATCACGTCCTGCAGCTGGATGATGTGGAATTGGCTGTTGAGCGCACTCGCCGTCGGTGCGACTGTGGTGCTCTATGATGGCAATCCCGCTTATCCGGATCCGGGGGCCATGTGGAAGTTCGCCCGGGACGCGGGGATCACGATCTTTGGCACGAGCGCGAGTTACATCGGCAGTCTCCAGAAGCAGGGAGTCCGTCCAGGCAAAGATTACGATTTGGTCGCACTGCGAGAGATTTCTCAGACCGGCTCACCTCTCTCCGTCGAGGGTTTCGAGTACGTCTACCGGGAGATCAAACAAGACCTGCATTTCAATTCAATCTCGGGCGGGACCGATATCAACGGCTGTTTCGCCGCGGGCAACCCCA
>JBLMXX010000393.1:0-3847 GCA_050257995.1 Acidobacteriota bacterium
CGGGGTCCTGCGTCTCCACAACAACCATTATTCCTCATACGATCGAACCGGCTTGCGCTTGCGCTTGATCTCTCCTTTCCGGCGTTTCATTTCCATGCGGCGTCCCTTTGCGGCGAGCGACAGGTGGGTCTTGCGGCGCGGCTTGGGCTTGGTCGCGGCCTGCCGCACCAGTTCCACCAGCCGGTCGATCGCGTCCTGGCGATTCTTTTCCTGGGTCCGGAAATGCCGCGCCAGGATGATCAATTCCCCATTCTCGTTGATGCGCCTGCCCGCCAGCCGCAAGAGGCGCTCGCGCACGTCGGCGGGGAGGGAGGGCGAATGCCGCGCGTCAAAGCGGAGCTGGACGGCGGTGGCGACCTTGTTGACGTTTTGCCCGCCGGGACCCGAGGCGCGGATAAAGTCCAGCGCGATTTCCTTTTCGTCGATGGCGATGTTGGTTGTGATCGGGATCATGCCTGGAGTGTAACACAAATCCCCTTGGGGCAAAAGGGGGCGGTAGTGTCTTGTCATTGCGAGCGAAGCGAAGCAATCTCCGATGTTGATTTGGTAAGTCAATGTTGGGGATTGCTTCGCCCCTTCGGGGCTCGCAAAGACAGGCCGTGTCGGGGATTGCTTCGGCACGAAAACCGTGCCTCGCAATGACAATGACGGTGCCTAAAGGGGTATGCCCCTTGCGTCTCATTCCATTCTGGGTAGAATAACCTCTGGAGCAATGTTTTCCCGGGGTTCTGTCCCCAAAGGAGCCAGTCCGATGATCAAGCAACCATTCCCACTCACGGTTCTCATCCTCCTGATAGCCGGGCTCGCGGCGTGCACCGGTGCCCCAACACCCGTCGCTCCCACGGAGGTGCCGCCGACGGTCTCGCCCGCGCCTCCGTTGGGAATCTTCCCCACGCCCGCCAGTTCTCCAGCGCCAACGGCAGCGCCCCCAACGGCAGCGGCAACCGCGACGGTCGCGGCAACGGCAACGGCTACGCTTGCCCCGCCCACGGCGCTGCCGACCACTGCCCCCTTTACCGGGACGCAGATCGCAGTTCAAGCGCCGGATAATTCTATCCGGCTCATCAACACGGGCGGGACCGGGAGTATTCTCTACAACGCCGCTTCGCCGGTTGACCTCTTGAGCGTTTTCCCGCCAGCGAATGTGGTGAGCGGCACGCTGTACCTCCCACTGACCGGACCTCAGGCAGGCTTGATACGTGTCGGACTAAGCGGGGCGCAAAAACTCGATTGGATCAAGACGCCGGTCTATGGCATCGCGGTCAGTTCCACCCGGCTTGCCTGGGGCACGGCGGACCTTAGCGCCAAACCCGCGACGGCGCAGATTCAATTCAGCGCTCCGGATGGCTCGGGGCTCAAAACAGGATTGAAAGAGACCTATCCGTCAGCGCCGCGCGTCCTGCGCGTGATGCGCTGGTCGCAGAAAGGCACCCGGCTCTACTTTGGCAAAGAGCCGGTCGGCATCGGCGGTTATATCTTGTTCTCGGGGCTGACAAACCTGTGGTCGCTCGATCCCGCCACCGGCAAAGCCACCGAGATGCTGCACGAGCGTGCGCCCGATGCGGCGGTCTGCATCGACGACCTCTCGCCGAACGACCGGTGGGTGGCAGATCACTGCAAGGTCAAGAGCATGGAGGTTACGGATCTTACGAATCGCTCGGTCAAGTCCATCGCCGCGCCTGCGAATGTCACCCAATTCGGAAGCGTCGGCGGCGCGCGCTTTAGCCCGGACAGCACGAAGCTGGCGTATGCCCTGGCGCGCCAGGACCCGAATAACGAGCAGGGGTGGGTCGCGCTGGCGGACGTCGCCCGCGGCACCTCAACCTTGATCAGCACCAGTCCCGCGAAAGATTATTTTTCCGTCGCGAGTTGGCTGGATGCCAGGACCCTGGTCCTGCAATCGTACGGGGTGATGCCGGGGATATGGACGGTGAACACGGATGGGAGTAATCTCAAGCGGCTGGGCGACGGCACTTTTATAGGGCTGGTCGCGGGCGCCACGTCCACGCAGGCAAATTGCGGCCAGATCCGGATGCTGGGTTCCAATCCGCCGATAGACCGCGCGGCACTGGACGCAGAAAACTGCTTCTTCCAGGCGTATCAAGATTGTCGCGTTGCCGAATTGACGGTGACCATGGCTGGAGTGGATGCTGGGACGATGCACCGGTTCTCGATCGCCAAGAGCGGAAGCCAGTGTCGTCTCACGGATACCGTGTCGCGCTATGTGGTCCCGCGTCCGACCCCGGCTCCGGAGGTCTTGACGTGCCGGGGACTGATCCGGCGGGATGGAGGTCTGGTCGTTCAAGGTTGCGGGACTGTGGGCGACGTCGTCGTCCCCGCGCCGCAGTAAGAATGAATCAGTTCTTGACATTCGACCTAAATTCAATACAATAAGCACCATATTCAGCCGGGAATGTGTTGCATGATCAGTCTGCTTCATTTTGTCACCCTGGTCAATCGAAATGTTTACCAGTGCGCCTGTACCGGGCGGGGACATGGCACCTCGTCCGGCGCATGCGAATCGGCATGGTAAATGCCCGGCGACAATGTGTGACCCGTCCCCGCAGAGCGTTATATACAGTGCGGGGGCGCCCAGGGTCAAATAGAACGAGAGCCCAGGTTAGCCCCAGGGCTCTTTTTGTTACCCAAAATCAAACGGTAGGGGCGTTTCATGAAACGCCCCTCCGTAAGGAGATGATATGAGAATCGCGAATGATGTGACGGAATTGATCGGCAATACGCCCCTCGTGCGCTTGCACCGAGTGACCGATGGAGCCGGCGGAGAGGTCGTGGCGAAACTAGAGTTTTTCAATCCGGCCCACAGCGTCAAGGACCGCATCGGCGCGAGCATGATCGACGCGGCGGAAAAAGCCGGCCTCATCAAGCCGGACACGATCATCCTCGAGCCGACCAGCGGCAATACGGGCATCGCGCTGGCGATGGTGTGCGCGGCCCGCGGCTATAAATGCGTGTTGACGATGCCCGAGACGATGAGCAAGGAACGGCGCATGCTGCTCCGCGCCTACGGCGCCGATCTGGTGCTTACGCCGGGTCCCGATGGAATGAATGGCGCGATCCGCAGGGCGGAGGAGATGGCGGCGGCGGACCCGCGCTATTTCATCCCCCAGCAATTCAAGAACCCTTCCAATCCCGAGATCCATCGCAAGACCACGGCAGAGGAAATCTGGCGCGATACGGACGGCAAAGTGGATTTCCTGGTCTCGGGGGTGGGGACCGGCGGGACGATAACGGGGATCGGCGAGGTGATCAAGCCGCGCCGGCCGTCCTTCAAAGCGATCGCGGTCGAGCCGGACGCATCGCCCGTCCTCTCGGGCGGGCAAAAGGGTCCACATTTGATCCAGGGGATCGGCGCGGGCTTTGTGCCGGACGTATTGAATACAAAGATCTATGACGAGGTCATCCGTGTGAAAAACGACGATGCCTTTACGGTAGCACGGCGGATGGCGCGCGAGGAGGGACTGCTCGTCGGCATCTCGTCCGGTGCCGCTACCTGGGCGGCGGTGCAGGTTGCCAAGCGCGCGGAGAACAAGGGCAAATTGATCGTCGTCATCATCCCGTCGTTCGGCGAGCGCTATCTCAGCACGCCGCTGTTCGCCAATCTCGCGGATTGATTGTTGCGGCCCGCGATAGTTCCACAGGGGTGACCTATGTTTAATACCATACGTGAGGATATCCGGTCGATCTTTGAACGCGATCCGGCGGCGCGGAGCACGTTGGAGGTCTTGCTCTGCTATCCCGGGCTGCACGCCGTTTGGGGGCATCGGATCACGCACTGGTTCTGGACTCACAATCTGAAATTGCTGGCGCGCTGGGGCTCGCAATTGGC
>JBLMXX010000394.1:0-5794 GCA_050257995.1 Acidobacteriota bacterium
CTCTCCTCCGATTTTACTACCCTCCCATCATTTGGCGCCGCCCTCCAGTCGCTGCAACCCTCCGTCACCGATGAGATTTCACCAAGCGCCGACGGACATGGCGCCTTGTGGATGGCTACCCCGGTCCTCGTAGCGGGTCGAATCGAGGGTGTTCTGCTGGGCGAGCTCAACCTGTCCCAAGTCAGCCAGAGCTTAGCTCCGATGCTGGAATTGCATGAGCCCGGGTACAGCCTGGAACTGGTCGACGGGCAAGGAATGGTGCTCGCCTCCCTGGAGCCTGGGCGGCAATGGAAGCTCAGCGAGCATTATGCGCTCATCAAAGATCTGCTTGCGCGCCAACAAACCGGTACCGCGACTCATCAAATGCCAGCCAACTCCTCTGAGCCAACCCACATCGTCGCCTTTGTCCCGCTCAGGGGGCTAGCGTGGGGCGTGACACTGGAAGAGCCACAGGACGCGGCACTGGCGTTACCGCACGCGCTAGAAGATCGGCTGCTCTTCTTTGGTGGGATGGTACTCCTGGTAGGTCTCGTGCTGGCGTGGGTCACGACGCGGGCAGTTGTGCAACCAGTGAACGCACTGATTGACGCGACGCAGGATATTGCCGCAGGTGATCTTGATCATCCATTGGATGTAACAGCTGAGGACGAGGTGGGACGGCTGGCGCGATCGTTCGACGAAATGCGCGTGGAACTAAAACAATCGCGCGAAGAGATCGCGCGCTGGAACCACGAATTAGAAGCACGCGTTCACCAGCGCACGCGCGAACTTAGCGCCCTGGTCGAATCGTCGCATGCGCTCGCCGCGACCTTGAATCTCGACGTGTTGTTTGAGATCCTGATCAATGAAACCTGCGAGGTTGTGCCCTCGGCCGAGGGCATCGCGTTCTTTCTATTTGACGAGGAGCGAGGATTACTCACCGTCCGTTCGACCTTTGGCTTGGACGCGGAGGAATGCCGGCGCCTCGGTTTCCACATCGGCGAAGGGATCGCGGGCAGGGTTTATGAAGCACAGTCGGCAGTGCGACTGGGTCTGGCGGAGGAAATACAGGCGGCCCAATCGAATTTAAGCGTAGAAAATTTCGCCTGCTTCCGGCGCGCGATCGGCGAGAGGCAAGTCAAAAGCGCCCTCGGCGCGCCGCTCGTTTCCAAGGGATCTCGATTGGGCGCGCTCGTGCTTTACAACTTATCGCGTGAGGAGGCTTTCACAGAGAATGATGTCACTGTCCTGCAGGCATTTGCCAATCAAGCCACGGCGGCGATTGAAAATGCACGTCTGTATGCCTCGCTGCAGGAGAAGGAGGCGGCGCGCGCCGCACTGTTAGAACAGGCTATCCAGGCGCAGGAAGAAGAGCGCGCCCGGGTGGCACGCGAGATTCACGACGAACTGGGCCAATTGCTCACGCGCCTGAGCATCGATCTCAAAATGTGCGAAACGCAGGTCGTCGCCGAGCCCAACCAGGCGGCGCAGACACTCGCGGCGACACAGACTCTGGTGTGGCAGACGATGGAACAAGCGCACCACCTGATCGTCGAATTGCGACCTACGCTGTTGGACGAACTGGGATTAGAAGCCGCCTTACGCGAGGAACTGGCGACGCGGCTGGCGCCACTGGGCGTAAACACCACACTCGAGGCGGACGGCGAGCCAGAGCGCCTGCCCCCCTCGGTCGAGACCGCTGTTTTTCGCATCGTGCAGGAGGCGATCTCGAATATCGCCCGGCACGCGCATGCACGGCATGCGAAACTCTCGCTGCATGCGGCCGATATGTTGCAGGTATGTATCGAAGACGACGGCGTAGGCATTCGCAGTGATTGGCACAGCAGCACCAACGGGCATCGCCCGCTCGGCCTGCTGGGTATGCAAGAACGCGCCGCATTGATCGGGGGAACGCTGACCATCGAACCAGCCACGCCGCAAGGGACTTGCGTGACTTTACGCGTGCCGCTCGGCGGTAACCCTCCGTCGGAGAGGAAGGCGGAGTGAGTCCGATTCACATTCTGATCGCGGAAGACCACCGCATCGTGCGCGACGGACTGCGCATGCTCTTGCAGAGCGAACCTGATTTTGTCGTTGTGGCGGAGGCAGAAAACGGGCGCGAGGCCATCGCACGCGCAAGGGAGACCCGGCCCGACCTGGCGATCCTTGACATATCAATGCCCGATCTCGGCGGGCTGGAGGCGACACGCCTGATCAAAACCGAGTCGCCGCAGACCCAGGTGCTGATTCTCACCATGCACGAGAGCGACGAGTATTTTTTCCGCGCCTTGCAGGCGGGCGCATCGGGCTATGTGTTGAAAAAAGCGGCGACACAAGACCTCATCGCTGCGGCGCGCGCGGTGGCACGCGGAGAAGCTTTCCTCTACCCCTCGGTCGCCAAGAAACTCATCGGCGATTACGTGCGCCGCCTTCAGCCCGGGGCTGAAGAGAGCGGTTACACCAGTCTCTCCGATCGCGAGCGAGAGGTGCTCCTGCTGCTGGCGCAGGGGTTGAGCAACCGGGAAATCGCCGACCGTTTGGCGATCACGCAGAGCACGCTGCAAACCCATCGGTCCCACATCCTCGAAAAACTTGGCTTGCGCACCACTGCCGACCTGATCAAGTATGCTGTGCAACATGGACTGGTGAGTTAACTCTTTCCTTTTTTCCACAAGGGGGATATAGAATCATACTTTTTTTGCCCCAAAATCATAATTTTTACGATTCCCTGCTGGCACACCGCGTTGGATAATAGTGGTGAGCTAAACAACTATGTCGCGCGTGCTGCTTGTATATCACAATGCGCTGTTCGCGCATTCGATTCATATTGCTCTACGCAGCGCATCGCGCATCCATCTGGTGGGTGAATTGGAGGATTGGAGGCGCGTCGAAGCCGAAATCGCGCGGTTAGCGCCGGATGTCATCCTGGTTGAAGAGGACGAAGATACGGCGACGGACGCGTTGCTTGGCGTTTTGCGAGCGCGTCAATCGCCGTGGCGGGTCGTGGCACTGCGGCTGGACGAGACCACGATGCACATCTGGTCGGGCGCTGGCAAAGTGCTTCAGCAACCGAAGGACCTGCACAATGCTCTGCGCGCGGTTCCCAGACGGCAGCTGAAGAATCTGCGCACCGCGTGATGGGCGACTATGACGCATGGAGGCCAGTAAATGATAGATGAATTGAAACTGAATCAAAGCGACGAACTCGCCAAATGGCAAGCGCGTCTCGAAGAGCGGGTGCTTGCGCCGCTGCACGGCACGAGTTGGCGATACTATGCGTGGCTCACCTTCCTGCTGGCAGTGGTCGGCTGGGCGTTATATGCCTACAGCCGGCAACTCGAAAATGGACTCATCGTCACGAACATGCGCGATCGCATCTCCTGGGGAGTCTACATCATCAGTTTTGTTTTCTTCATCGGCATCAGCCATGCCGGGACGCTGCTCTCCGCCATCCTGCGCGTGACGCGCGCCCGCTGGCAAATGTCCATCACACGCATGGCAGAATTCATCACAGGCGTGGCGCTGATGGTCGCTGCGCTATATCCGTTCATCGATATGGGACGGCCTGACCGTATTTTGAATATGGTGTACTTTGGACGGTGGCAATCGCCGCTCATGTGGGACATCATGGCGATTATTACGTACTTTACCGGCAGTTTGATTTACCTCTACCTGCCGCTCATTCCCGATTTCGCGCTCTTACGCGATCGCCTGGGCGCAGAGGCGCCGGCCTGGAAGCGGTGGTTATTCACGAATGCCGCGTTAGGCTGGAAGGGAACGCCGGACCAGCGGCAAGCGCTCGACCGGGCCATGTCGGTGATGATGATCGTCATCATCCCGGTGGCGGTCTCGGTGCACACGGTCGTCTCATGGGTGTTTGCGATGACGCTGCGCGCATCGCTCGACAGCACCCTGTTTGGCATATTCTTCGTCGCCGGGGCGATCTATTCCGGCATTGCCGCCATTATCATCTTGATGGCGGTGCTGCGCCGGCTGATGCACCTGGAAGAGTGGATCACCAAGACTCAATTTTTATACCTGGGATACTTGTTGGCCGCGTTGGCAGCCATCATGGCCTATATGAACGTCTCCGAGTTCCTGACGACCGGTTATAAGATGGCGGAGGGGATCCAATTCTACATCCAGGAATTAACGGTTGGTCCGTTTGCAGGGCTGTTTTGGTTTTACATACTGGGCGGCATCCTGCTGCCCATCCTCATAATGATCCACCCGCGCACGCGTACGATCAAGGGCATCATTACAGCGGCATTGCTGGTGATCGTCGCCATGTGGATCGAGCGCTATTTTCTGATCGTCGCCGGATTCCGCGTACCATTGATGGCGTATCCGCCCTCCAATTATTCTCCAAGTTGGACAGAGTGGTCTATTCTGGCTGGCGGGGTTGCGCTGTTCATGCTGATCATCACCATTTTCGCCAAACTCTTTCCCGTCGTCTCGATCTGGGAAGTGATCGAGCATCGCGGCCCCGAGCCGGCTGGAAGCCCAAGCGCATTGAAAGACCTGCGACCCGCCTGGGGCGCCGCCCAGTTGGCGAAGCTAGAATCCGTTACTCCTACAGACCAACCCCCAGCGGTAGCCATGACGCGCCGTGGGGCACTAAAAATCATCGGTGTGACCGGGTTAAGCGCGGTGCTTGCACCGGCAATCTTCTCACAGCTAGGGAAAAAGCTCAGCAGCACCAGCACAAGCCAGGCAAACCCGGCGCCTGACCAGCGCTTGCGCCGCTGGGCGATGGTAATTGATTTACGTTACTGCGATGGTTGCCAGTCGATCGGAAAGCCGCCGCAATGCACCGAAGCTTGCATTCAGGGACATTTTGTTCCAGAGCCAATGGAATGGATTCAGGTATATGAGCCGCAATTACCAGGCGGCGGCACGCAGTTCGTCCCGACACCCTGCCAACAATGCCAGAACGCGCCGTGCGTTAACGTCTGCCCGGTCGGCGCGACGTTCACCACGCCGGAGGGGGTGGTGTTGATCGATCAGGAACGCTGCATCGGCTGCCGGCTTTGCCTGGAAGCCTGCCAGTACGATCGCCGCTTTTTCAACTGGGGCCAGCCACCCATCCCGCCCGAAGCCACGCTCACGCAATATGATCCCGAGCACCAATCACCAGCGATAAAGGGTACGGTGATGAAGTGCGATTTCTGTCCGGATATGGCGCGTGCCGGTCGTCTGCCGTATTGCGCCCAAGGGTGCCCCAACCATGCCATCTACTACGGCGACCTGGAGGAGGACCTGGCAACGAACGGCAACGAGGTTGTTAAACTCTCTCGAATTTTATCGGAGGATTCAACCTATCGTTTGAAAGAAAATCTAGGGACGATGCCGAGGGTGTATTACATTTCCGGCCACGGGGAACTGGTCGGCCGGGATGCGTACCAGACAGGACGATTGCCCACGCAATGGCCTTGGCAGGAAGCGTTGAAAGGAAGTCAAACATGGACAAGGTGAGACAGCAGTGTGTCCGTACGAATCTGTGCAATGCAAAGGGGAGGCAAACTCCTGGCTGCGAGGGTGAGCCTGCTCGACCGCGGAGAATGATCCTCAGGATGGCTGTTCGGGCACTGGCCGTGGCGATCGTTATCATCCTTTCGACCCTGGCGCCGCACGCCGCACTGGCACAGAGCCAGCAAGAACAGACTCAGATCAGCGTCGGCGCGCCGGCGCAGTCAAATACAGGCGAACGCCTCACGGTGCAGGCCGTGCTGGTGGACAGCCGCGGCAATCCAATTTCCAAGGAGACGGTTTATTTCACGACCCAAGCAGAATTTTTGCACAACAGCGGCGATGT
>JBLMXX010000395.1:0-21698 GCA_050257995.1 Acidobacteriota bacterium
TGAGCTCGACAATGGCTTCCGCTGCCACTTTGCTCGTCCGTGTTTGCACGCTTTGGTTAGCGATAATCATTGGCGGACTCGCCCTTTTCATCTTCGGCTTGCCCGCAAACGCCACGGATATTCAGTCCTCGCCTTCCACTACCGATTAACCCCGCCGAGAAGCAGCAGAGGCGGACGCATCATGTGCCATCCGGTCTCCCCCTGGTACTGCATGCCAATGTGTAAAAGGGTTTGTTCGTCGAATAGATTACCGGTAAGAGACAGTCCTAGCGGAAGACCTTGTCTGCCAAAACCCATTGGGAGCGAGAGTGCCGGTACGCGGCAGAGGGCTCCGAGCACGCTGTAGCCACCGCGCTTGCCGAACGCGGCCTGCAGATTCGCGTCCAGCGTGGGTGCTTCGACGAGGAGAGACGGAGAGACCAGGGCATCAAATCGATCAAACAGTTCCAATACCTCGAGCGAAAGTTGTGCCCGCATTTTCTGAGCCCGCACGTACGCGGCGGCTGAAAGCTTGAGCCCCTTTCGCAAACCGGCTTTTTGCGCGCGGTCCTTTAACTGGAGCAACCTGTCACTGCGTATGAATTTTTCATGCGCGGCAGTAGATTCCCCTGTCAGCAGAGTACGCGCGATCTCGGCGTAATCATAGTCCGGTAGTTGCATGTGCGTCGTTTTCATCCCCAATCTTCGCAATACGCGCAAAGCCTCCTCGAACGCCCTCCCGATCTCCGGCGCGTCGGAAAAATCGCATGGGAGTATGCCCAGTCTGAATTCGCGGCGCGCGGGACGCGGGCGGAAATGGAAACTCAGCGGCAGGGTCGTCCAATCGTTCACGTCGTAGCCCGCGATCGCTTCCAACACCAATCCACAATCCGCCGCGCTCCGCGCCATGGGTCCGACCTTGTCCATACTCCAGGACAACTCCATCGCCCCAAAGCGGCTCACTCGTCCCCACGTTGGGCGCAACCCCGTGATACCACAATAGGTCGAGGGCGTCATGATGCTGCCCCATGTCTCGGAACCGAGCGCGAATGGGACCAGACCGGCGGCAACGGCGCTCCCTGAACCTGACGACGACCCCCCTGACCAGTGCCCGGTATTCCAGGGGTTCAGGCCGGGACCATGAAGCGACGCCGAAGCGTTAGCGTAACCGCCGCCCCCTGCCAACTCAACCATCGCGAGTTTGCCAATCAGGACAGCACCCGCGTCCTGCAAGCGGCGGATGACGGTTGCATCGTAATCAAAAACCTGATCACGATGTGGCGGCGCGCCCCAGCGCGTCGGGATTCCCTTTGTTGCAAGCAGGTCCTTGGCGCCATATGGGATTCCTAAGAGAAGTGACGATGAATTGCCATGTTGCAGGCGGCGGTCTGCCCGTCGTGCCTGCTCTAATGCCAATTCAGGCGTCAGTTCCGACAAAGCATTGTACCTCGGTCCAATCTTTTCCAACCGTTCGAGATAAATCTTCGTCAACTCTACCGACGAGATTTTCCGTGTGCGTAGTCGCTTGGCAAGTTGAGCGATACCTGAAAACAACAATTCCTCCCCAAACTAATCAAACAAGACCAACTGCTCGCCGCGCAGTTTCTCCTGGACCTTGGAGACAATCAGTTCGAAATGTCCACCGTTCGCGACAAAGTTTAGGCGGTCGGCGGGGACCACGAGCACGGGGCACAAATTGAAATTCCTGATCCATTCCTCATACAGCAAATTGAGTTGCGCCAGGTAATCTGGCGCAATCTTTTTTTCGAAATCGCGGCCGCGCAATTCAATCCGCTGGAGGAGGGTCGGCACAGAGGCTTTAAGATACAGGACGAGGTCAGGGGGCGGCAGTAATTCGGTCAGGACCTCGTAGAGCTCACGGTAGGTCTTCCAGTCGCGGTCGTGAATAAATCCCTGGCGATACAAGTTCTTGGCAAAGATCTCGGCGTCTTCATAGACACTGCGGTCCTGCACCACGGTCTTTGGAAAATCCATGAGATGCCGGAGGTCGCGGAGGCGGCGCGCGAGGAAAAAGATCTGCGAATGAAAGGACCACCTCTCCATATCGGCGTAAAAATCCGCCAGGTATGGATTATCCACCACGCCTTCAAAGAACGGCTCCCACCCCAGCCGCTCGCACATCATGTTGACCAGCGTCGATTTGCCAACGCCGATGTTACCTGCAATTGCGATAAACTTCTTCACAGAGACCTCACAAATCCCTAGAGCAGCGGTTTTTGATAGGTGCCGGATTCCAGCTTGTCGCGGATAGAATGGATTATCGAGTGCAGGTCCTCCGGGCGATGTACGATATCGAGACGGTCTGTGTCAATCGCCATCACCGGTGCCGCCGTGTAATGCCCGAAGAACTCGTCATACTCGCGCGCCAACTCGGCGATATAATCCCGTTCCATTGCTCGCTCGTAAGACCGGTCCCGCAGTGCGATCCGCTCCATCAGAGTGTCGACCGCCGCGCGCAAATACACGATCACGTCGGGGGGGGGGATCTTGGTAGCCATTACCTCGTGGACCCGCCCGTACATCGTCAGCTCATCGCCTTCGATGTTGAGACGGGCAAAAATTTGGTTCTTGTCGAAAGTATAGTCGCTGATGAGATTGCCGCGTGCCAGGGCGGCGGGGATGGCATCGTGCTGCTGGTGATAACGGCTGAGGAGAAAAAAGATCTGGGTTTGGAACCCGTATCGCTTACGGTCCTGATAAAATCGTGCCAGAAAGGGATTTTCTTCAAACACTTCGAGCAGGACCTCGGCTTGAAACGCGGGCTGGCTCAAGCGCACAAACGTCGTCTTGCCGACACCGATGACGCCCTCGATGGCAATGTAGACGTGCTTCTGCAATGTTCCTCCTGACGGCAGAAAAGTAACTACGGCATGGTCACTTGCACCTTGAGAATACCCTTTTTCAGGGCGAACTGGAAAGCATCCATCCCCCGATCGATGGGAAACTCGGCGCTGAGCATCGATTCGACGTCGACCAGGTCTTTTTCAAGCAGGCGCAGAGCCGGAGCAAAGGGGCCACAGCGTGAACCGACGATGGAAATCTCGTCCACCACAATCGGAGCAAAGGCGGTCTGCTGCGTGCCGTGAAACGTGGATTTCAACACCAGCGTACCGCGGGGACGCGTGAGCCGGCGAGCGACGTCCAGGCCGCCGGCGTTACCGGTGCAATCGACGACAATATCGAACTGGCCGTCAATCGATTCAACATCGGTTGTCGTCGCGATACCTCGCATCTTGAGAATCATCAGTTTTTCGGGGTGATGCCCAATGGTGACCAAGTCGCAGCCCGTCAAGTTCAGCACCTGCGCGGTGAGCAGTCCCAGTTTGCCATCGCCGATCACGCAGACCCGGTCGGTGGGCTTGCAGTGGAGACGGTCGGGGATTTCGCAGGCAGCGGCGAGGGGTTCCGTGAAGGCGGCTTGCGCATCGCTGACCGCGTCGGGCACGAGATGGAGGTTTCGGTTTGGGAGGACCAAGTATTCCGCGAGCGCACCATCCCGGCCGGCAATGCCCAACGTCGTTCGGTTGGGACAATGGGTTTCGTCACCCCGGCGGCAGGTGGCGCACTCGCCACAGTACGCGTTAATCTCGCCTACGACTCGCTCGCCCTTTAATTCGCCACTCTCGACAATGCCGACAAACTCATGCCCCAGCACCCCGTGAAAGCCCATATACCCCTTGGCGATCTCGAGGTCGGTGTTGCAGATGCCGGCCCTTTTCACCCGGACCAGAGACTCGCCATCGCGTGCCTCGGGGACCGGATGCTTCAAGTCCATATTCAGGGTGCCATCAAAAACGAGCGCCTTCATCACATTTTTCCCGGAGCGAATCTGACTGTTAATATACCACGCGCGACCAAGTGTGTCAACGAAAAAAATAAAGGGTCAGAGAATGACTCTCAAACCCTTTGGCTCCTCGGCTAGGACTCGAACCTAGAACATCACGGTTAACAGCCGCGCGCTCTGCCAATTGAGCTACCGAGGAACGAACAGCTCTATTATACGCGAATCCTTTTTCACGTCAAATACACGATTAAAAACAAATCGCCATCACTGGCGATTTGCATCGGCTAACCCAAATAGTCCTTCAGTTTTCTGCTGCGGATCGGGTGGCGCAATTTGCGGAGCGCCTTGGCTTCGATCTGACGAATGCGTTCGCGCGTCACGCCGAATGCCTGCCCCACCTCTTCCAGTGTTCGCGTCTGTCCATCCCGCAGGCCAAACCGCAGTTCCAGCACCTCGCGCTCTCGCGCGCTCAATCCATCCAGAACGTCCTGCATTTGCTCCTTGAGCAGCTGGCGCGAAGCCTGGTCCACCGGTCCCGGCACTGACTCGTCCTCGATAAAGTCAGACAACAAAGAATTCTCTTCGGTGCCAATCGGCGTCTCCAGTGACATGGGTTCCTGCGCGACCTTGAGGATCCGGCGCACTTTGAGCGCCGCGCGTTTCAGTCGCCTATCCAGCGCGGGATCAAGGGATTCACCTTCCGCTTGCGCCTCGAGAATGGCCCTCCGGTCCTCGACCGGTAGAATGTCCATCTCGAGCGCAATCTCCTCGGAGGTCGGCTCGCGTCCCAATTCTTGTGTGAGGCGCCGTGAAACGCGAATCAGCCGGTTGATCGTCTCCACCATGTGGACGGGAATGCGGATGGTGCGCGCCTGGTCCGCAATCGCGCGCGTGATCGCCTGGCGAATCCACCAAGTGGCATACGTAGAGAATTTGAATCCTTTGGAATAATCATACCGCTCCACCGCGCGCAAGAGCCCGATATTGCCCTCCTGAATCAAATCCAGGAAGGACATCCCGCGACCGATGTAGCGCTTGGCGACGCTTACCACAAGGCGCAAATTGGCTTCCGCCAGACGCTGGCGCGCGCTTTCGGCCTGGTTTATGGCCGTCTTGAGGCGCTGCAGTGACTTGGCTGACTTTGGGTTGGGCGTCCGCGTGAGCGTCTGCTGTGCCACTTCGCCCTGGTGCATCGCGGCGGCGAGACGCGATTCGTCGTCTGAATTCAGCAGCGGGACACGACCGATCTCACGCAGATACATCCGGACCGGATCACTGGCAACCTCCCCCGGCAGTTCCGAGGTCGCCTTGCTGACCACATCCTCCGCCGGCTCGACTTCTTCTTCCGGCTCGCGAGCGGGATGGGCACCATTGTTGATTATCTTGATCCGCATCTCCGCGAGCAAGCGGCGCAGGTCGGCAATCTGATCCGGGTCGGCTTCAATCTCGGGGAACACCGTGCGGATTTGCTCCAGCGTCAAACGCTTACCCGAGCCGGCCTTTTTAATAAGGAGGTCCAGAGCAGCATCCTGATCAGGCAAGTCCGCCGCCCGCGCCCAGGCAGCATCGGCGCGCCCCCCTTGCAGGGCGGCGGCGAGCGTTAATACTTTGCTATTCTTCCCTTTCGGTTCACCGCGGGACGGATGTTTTGGAGAACTGGGCTTTTTCTTCGCCATAAGATTATCGATCAGGCTTTCCCTGTCATTGCAGGTACCGCGGCTTGAACAGGCCGCGTGCACTCAACGCTTTTTGGCTCTCGTCGATTCGCTTTCGCAGCAAGTTCACCCGTTCGTACAGGACCCGGGCATCTTCGGAAGTGCGGTCGGTATCCTGGTCACGCAGCATCACCTCGATTTGCGTCAGTTCCGTGCGGTCTCTCTGCAGGCGCAAGCGATATGCCGTCGTTTCGATTTCACGAGTCAAATCGGGCCCATTCAACGTGGGCAGGGTCTGTTCCAGTATTGACAACTGCTCGTACAGCGGCACCAATGCTTCGTCCAATCGACTTCGGAACCGGTCACGCTCAGTCAGTTCCATTCCCGCTTGCTGAAAAGCGAAAAACAATGCCCGCTGGGTTACTCCCGTGAAGTCTTCCTCTTCCAGGAAGGCAATGCGCGCCAGATCCGATGGGCTGTGCAAGGCGAGCGCCAGGCAATATTCCTCAAGTTTGGACACGGCTTTGGGCGGGGTCGAATTGGCTTGATCCGGCTGCGCCTCTGCCTCACGTCGCCCTGGGCGCGAAGGGTGTCGCGCCAGTTGCTGAGAAATCGTCTGCTCAGGGACCTGAACAAGTCGCGCCAACTGCTGGGCATAGTGTGCCCGCTGGATAGAGTCGTCGATTTCCCGGATGATCGGGACGAGGCGCTTGACCGCCGCCGACTTGTCACGCGCCGTTTTTAGATCCAGGTCCTGAGTGAGGACACGGAAGTAGAAATCGACCAGCGGCTCTGCATTTTTCACCAAATCGACCCAGCGACTCGGGTCGTCATGAATCAGTTCGTCCGGATCCTTGCCTTCGGGCATGGGGATTACAAGCAGCTCGGCTTCCAGCCGGCTTTCATACGAGATCAACCCTGCTCCCATCGGCACTGGCACAGTCTTGCGGTCCAGCGCTTCACGGGCGACTTGCAAGCCGCGCTTGGTCGCCTCTTCGCCTGCTGCATCGGGATCCAGCGCCAGCGCGTAGCGTTTGGTCAATCGTTTTAAAAGACCCAACTGCTTTTCCGTCAGCGCCGTTCCCAATGAGGCCACCACATTCTTAAAGCCACCCTGGTGAGCGCCGATCACATCCATGTACCCTTCGACGATGACGGCTAGATTCTGCGCCCGAATCTCGTCCTTCGCCAGGTCAAGTCCGTAGAGCGTACCACTCTTATCAAAAAGAGGAGTCTGCGGCGAGTTTAAATACTTTGGCTCATCCCCCGACAGGGTACGTGCGCCGAAGCCGATCACCTGACCGGTGCGGTCGCGAATCGGGAACATCAGGCGCCCGCGGAATCGATCGTATGTGCCGCCGCCCTCGCGCTGAATCACCAGTCCCGCGGCTTCGAGGTCGTGTACTGAATACCCCTTGCCGACGAGAAACGATTTCATCGCCTCCCACTCATTCAACGAGTATCCGAGCTCAAACAGCCCCATCGTTTCGGAAGTGATGAACCGCCGGTCGATATATTCGCGAGCGTCCTGGGCTGCCGGATGCTGCTTGAGCAAATAATGATAATGGGCCGCCGCCGCTGCCAGCACTTCGCGCAGCCGTTTACGTTCCGCATCCTCGCCCGGTCGCTCGCGGCTCAGTTCGACGCCGGCGCGCTGCGCCAATCGCCGCAGCGCTTCGCCAAAATCAATGTTCTCCTTCTTCATCAAGAAGGTGAACACGTCCCCGCCCATCCCGCAAGACCCAAAGCAGTGCCACGTACCCTGGTCCGGAAATACGACGAATGACGGCGTTTTTTCGTTGTGAAAAGGACAGAGCGCCTTGAAATTGCGCCCCGCTCTCTTTAAGGTGACGTATTGCCCGATGACATCAACAATATCGATTTTTTGTTTGACGTCATCAACGGTGGACATTTTTCAGTCTCTGTGATCGCGTTCTAAAACACTCACTAGAGTTTTCTCCTGCGGCTGTATATTGGCACAAGTCAGTCAGATTGTCAAGAACGGGATACCTTGAAACGGATTCATGCGCCATCCGCGCGGTGCGCGCCTACTTTTGCGCCGCATCACCGGTTGCGCTCGCTTGATGCAAAACGTTCTAATCGAAACGGCGCCAAATCCATCGTCGACGTTTCCCCATCCGCAATGAGCTCGGCGACTAACTGCCCGCCGATCGGCGCGTGCATCACACCATGCCCGCCCCAGCCACAATCGTTGATAAATCCGGCGAGACTTGGGACGGGACCTACAATAGGATAGTCATCCGGCGTCAGCGGTCGCAGTCCCGCCCAGCCGCGCATCACTCGCGCATTCGCGAGAACCGGCGCGCGATGCAAAGCATGCTGGGTCAAGGTGTCCAGAAAGTCCCATTCGAGCTGTGGCTCGAACGTGGTGCTCTCCTCCAAGCCCATCCCCATCAGGATACCTTTCCCCTCTTTGCGGAAATACCACTCTACCGCCAAGTCCATTACGAACGGCGTATTGTCCGGGATCGCGTCAAAACGGTCGGTGATGAAAATGGTCCGCTTGAAATTCCGGATCGGCAGGTCAAGCCCGACCCAGCCCCCAACCTGCGCGGCGCGCGGGCCCGCAGCATTCACGACGATGGACGTTGCGATCAAACCTGCCGTCGTTTGTACGCCTGTGACCCTCCCCTTTTCAATCGCGATTCCAGTCGCTTGTACCTGTTCGTTAATTTCCGCGCCCAACTGCCGCGCGCGTCGCACGTACCCTTGCATCACCGAATGCGGATCGATGACGCCGTCCTGCCAGCAGATGGAACCCAGGACAAGGTCCTCGACATTCACTGCAGGTACCATTCGAGCAATGTCGGCGGGGGAGAGCAATTCGGTCGGGACGCCGAACCGGTGCTGTAAATCCACCTCGGAGCGCAATTGGTCCGCAATACCTTGCGTGGCAAGGTGCAGATAGCCGGTCGGTCTGTAACCGATCTCGGCGCCGAACTCATCGGCAAAAGCCATGTATTCTTTATACGATTCCTGAGACATTCGAATCGTCATCTCGCGCGACATTTGCAGGAGTATCATCGCCGCGCTGCGACCCGAAGACCCACTGCCAACAATGTCCGCTTCCACAAGTACGATGTCCGGCACCCCAAGTTTGGCGAGGTGATATGCCGCGCTCGTGCCCTGGATGCCACCGCCGATAATGACAACATCAGCCCGCGATTTCAAGATTTGTATCCTCCATGAAAATGCGAACGTCAGTCCTGACTGAGTAATTGCTCGGCTTTTTGCATCGAAGAGGCATCTCTCAATCGAGCCAGCTCTTGCGGAGATTCCTGTACCTTTTCGAGCGCGTCAAAGAACCGGTCGAGCAGGTCTCCGCTGTAAGTGGGAATAAGGAATATATGGGTGTGAGGTATACGGCGACCGCGCGTAAAAGTGAGGACGAAATCCGGCTTGTAGACCCTCATCATCCGGTTCGCGACGATTCGCGCTACGTTGAAGAGACTGGTCGTTTCTTCTTCCGTCATCTCGTGCCACCACTGCACATGTCGCCTGGGGAGAACGAGGCAGTGTCCCTGGGCATAGGGGTTTATATCAAGGATGGCAAACGAAAGTGCATCCTCATAGACCCGGTACGCCGGCGCCCTTCCGGCGGCAATCTCACAGAAAACACAATTCGGTCCGTTGTCTACCATATTTTATTCCCGCTGAATGAGCAGGGGCGACGTACCACCTGCGGTGATGCGTCGCCCCCCTGCCAAAACTGCAAGCCTACTTGTCTTTCGAGATCGGCGTGAGCGCCGCCTGCGCGCCCGCGAGACGTGCGACCGGCACGCGGAAAGGCGAACAACTGACATAGTGCAGTCCGATCCGATGGCAGAACTCGATACTTGAGGGATCGCCACCGTGCTCGCCGCAGATACCAATCTTGAGGCCGGGGCGAGTCTTGCGTCCTTCTTTCACGGCGATTTCCATGAGCCGCCCCACGCCGATTTGATCGAGCGACTGGAACGGGTTCTCCGGTAGAATTTTGTCCTCGACGTATTTCAGCAGGAATTTGCCTTCCGCATCGTCGCGCGAATAGCCGAACGTCGTCTGCGTCAAGTCGTTCGTGCCGAACGAGAAGAATTGGGCGTATTCGGCAATCTCCCCCGCGGTCAGCGCTCCGCGCGGAATCTCGATCATCGTGCCGAACTTGTACTCCAGATCGACTCCTTGCTCTTGGAGGACTTGTTTTGCTTCGGCCTCGAGGATCTCGCGTTGATTCTTCAGCTCGTTGACGTGACCGACCAACGGGATCATGATTTCGGGATGCACATCTACGCCGCGTTTTTTCAGCTCGCACGCGGCTTCCAGGATGGCGCGCGTCTGCATTTTCGTGATCTGGGGCATGGTAATCCCCAGGCGGCAGCCGCGCAAGCCAAGCATCGGGTTCGCCTCCTTCATCCCCGCAACGGCTTTAAGCATCTCTTCTTTTTCTCGCAACTGCGCTTCTTCAGAAGTGGTATTGACGTTGTCTTTCTTAATGTATTCGATCTTGACGCGCAGTTCCGTTGTCTGCACCAGCAACTCTTCGTAGGACGGGAGGAATTCGTGCAGCGGCGGGTCGATCAGGCGAATGACGGTCGGCAGGTCTTCCATCGCCTCAAAGATGCCGACGAAATCGCTGCGCTGGATCGGCAGTAATTGCTTTAGAGCATTGTTGTATGTGGCGACCTCGGAAGAATTGCGATATTTCTTCTCCGCCTCCGCCAGCTCCTTCTTCAGTTTCTCATCGTTAGGATTCTTGGCGACAGCGTCCTTTGCCCCGTCGAGCGCGTTTTCAAGAGCAACAGCCTGCTGAGCAGACAAGATCATCTTCTGGACGATCGGCAGGCGCTCGGTTTCAAAAAACATGTGCTCTGTCCGGCACAAGCCGATGCCTTGCGCCCCAAACTTGCGCGCCATGCGCGCGTCGCGCGGATAGTCCGCGTTCGCCCAGACCTGCACGCCGACCTCCGGCGAGCGCAAAAGTCCCTGGCGGGATTTTTGCTGGCGAATCTCGTCCGCCCACCCGAGCAGCAATTTCAGGTCTGCCTCTTTGTCGTAATCCGGCAGAATCGTATGGATTTGACCGGCGAAAACTTCGCCCGTGCCGCCGTCAATCGAAATAAAGTCGCCTTCCTTGACCGTGCGGCCGTCCGCGCTAAACGCCCTGGCGCTCTCATCCACGCGAATACCCTCGCAGCCCGCCACGCACGGCAAGCCCGCCCCGCGCGCCACAACGGCGGCATGCGAAGTCGCACCGCCATGCTGGGTGAGAATGCCTTTCGAAGCATACATGCCGTGAACATCTTCCGGAGAAGTCTCGTAGCGAACGAGGATAACGTTCTTGCCCTCGCGCCCCAACCGTTCGGCAGTATCCGGGTCAAAGACGGCTAGACCGGTCGCCGCGCCCGGAGAGGCGTTCAGCCCCTTGGCAAGGAAATCGCCTGTCTTCTTCGCCTGCTCTTTGGACTTGTCGTCAAACTGCGGCATCAAGAGTTGTATAACCTGGTTGGGCTCGACTCGCTGTACGGCCTCTTCTTTCGTGATCAGACCTTCGCGCACCATATCCGTCGCAACCTTGATGGCGGCACGCGCCGTGCGCTTGCCCGTACGAGTCTGCAACATGTACAGCTTGCCGTGCTCGACGGTGAATTCGAGGTCTTGCATCTCGCGATAATGCTTTTCCATCTGCCGTGCGATGTTGCGGAATTCATCATAGACCTGCGGATTCTTTTGTTTCAATTCCGCAATCTTCATCGGCGTGCGGATGCCAGCGACCACGTCCTCGCCCTGCGCGTTTGTCAGGTATTCGCCGAACAGCTCATTCTCGCCGGTGCCTGGATCGCGCGTAAATGCGACGCCGGTGCCCGAATCGTCGCCCATGTTGCCGAACACCATCGTGACGACGTTCACGGCTGTGCCAAGATTATCGGGAATCTTATTAATCCGGCGATAATCCACGGCGCGTTTGCCCATCCAGGATCGAAAGACCGCGCCGATAGCCAGTTCGAGTTGTTTGTACGGATCCTCGGGAAAGTCTTCGCCGATTTCCTTCTTGTATAATTCCTTGTATTGTGCGACTATTCCCTTGAGCGCGTTTGTATCAAGGTCGGTATCTTGTCTCACGTGGTGCTTTTCTTTGGCACCGTCAAAAATGGCATCGAATTTCTTGCCCTCGATCCCCATGACGATTCGCCCGAACATCTGGATAAAGCGGCGGTAAGCGTCCTGGGCAAAACGAGGATTATTCGTCAGGGCTTCAATCCCCTTGAGCGTCTGCCCGTTCAAACCCAGGTTCAACACCGTGTCCATCATCCCCGGCATCGAGAATTTGGCGCCTGAACGAACGGACACGAGCAACGGATTTTTCGGGTCCCCGAATTTCTTGCCGCTCTCTCGCTCGACCTTCTTCATGTCCTCCAGGACCTGCTCCCACATGCCCTTGGGGAATTTTCCGCCCGCGGCGGTGTACGCATTGCACGCTTCAGTCGTGATCGTGAACCCGGGCGGGACCGGGAGCTTGGCATGCGTCATCTCGGCGAGGCCCGCACCCTTGCCGCCGAGCAGGTCGCGCATGTCCTTGTTGCCCTCCCTAAACAGATATACCCATTTCTTGCCCGCCGCTTTCTTTGGTGCGGGTGCCGCTTTCCTGCCGGCAGGCTTCCTTGTCTTTTTTGCAACTTTCGGCATGGCTTGATTCCTCCTATGAATCATGATTTCAATTATGTCGTTCTCTCTATCCGCAACCGCCGTTGGCTATGCTGATGAAAGTTTTCGTACGAGAAGGTCTTTGACCTGGTCGACTGGGACACGGATCTGTTCCATCGTGTCGCGATCGCGGACGGTCACTTGGCCGTCGTATTTATCATCGGATGGGATCGCCGACTGATGGTCCACCGTGACACACCACAACGTGCCCACTTCGTCCTGGCGGCGATACAGGCGACCGATTGCGGCGGTATCGTCGTAGACCGTCTGCATGTGAGGGCGCAGAGTCGCGGCGATCTCCTGTGCCAACGAAACGATCTCCGGGCGATTGCGCGCAAGCGGCAGGACCGCAACCTTGATAGGCGCGAGCGCCTTTGGCAGTTTCAGAACGACGCGCTTTTCCTCGCGCACCTGTTCTTCATGATAGCTTTCGAACAATGCGACCAACACCGAGCGTTCGACTCCCATTGCCGGCTCGACGACGTAAGGAACATATTTCTCTTTGGTTTCGTCGTCAAAGTAATCCAAGGTTTTGCCGCTCATTTTCTGATGAGCGCTCAGATCATAATCCGTCCGGCTGGCGATGCCTTCGATCTCACTCCACCCCATTGGGAATCTGTATTCGATATCGTAGTTGCCCTTTGAATAGTGCGGCGGTTTCTCTTGTTCGACGTCGTCAGGATCTGGACCCAAAATAGTGGTGCCCTCGCGCCGGATCACTTTGATGCGAATGTGCTCCTCGCAGATGGCGAACGTGCGTTTCCACCAGTCCAATCGCTCATCGCGCCAATGGTCGTGCCAATTATCCTCCGTGCCCGGCTTGACGAAGAACTCCATCTCCATCTGCTCGAACTCGCGATCGCGGAAAATAAAATTGCCGGTAATGATCTCGTTGCGGAAAGAGCGCCCGACTTGAGCGATCCCAAATGGCACCTTCTTCCGCATCGACTGCTGCACGTTCTGGAAATTGACAAAGATGCCCTGTGCCGTTTCGGGGCGCAAATAAGCCACCGCAGCATCGTCCTCCACGGGACCCACGTGTGTCTTGAACAGCAGATTGAATTGGCGCGGCTCGGTCAATTGCCCGCGCACCCCGCAATCCGGGCATGCGTCGCTCTTGATTTTATCAGCGCGAAAGCGATGATGGCAGTTCTTGCACTCGATCAGCGGGTCCGAAAAAGTCTCGACGTGTCCGCTGGCAACCCAGACGTTCGGGTTCATGATGACGGCGGCATCGATGCCCACAATGTCGCCGCGGTCCTGCACCATTGCTTTCCACCACTCGCGCTTGATATTGTTCTTGAGCTCGACGCCCAGAGGGCCATAATCCCAAAAGCCGCCAATGCCGCCGTATATCTCCGAGGATTGAAAGACAAACCCTCGGCGCTTGCAGAGTGAGACGATGGTGTCCATTTCAGGCATGCGATTTTCCTTCATTTTGGGTCTGCCACCCAGGCAGCAGCCAGTTCTTCGATGCTGTGGTCCAGTGCCTCGTCGCGCAACTCGGGCGCACGGATTTTGCGCTTCAATACCTCCGGGTGAGACTGGAGCGTCGACATCCTTATTGCGCTACCGGTGGAACGGGGGCTGTGGCGTTTGGCTTTCGCGGACGGCTTGTTCGTTCGCGCGGTAACCTCTTTCATCCGGCGTTTACTTCGTTTGCCGCTGCTTGGTGCAAGAGCGGTTGTTTCAACTGATGCAAAAACTCGATTGACTTTAGATTTCTCTCCAGATGGTGGGCGAGATAGTGATGCATCAGCGCTTCAACTTGGGCGTGCACGTCAGGGGTGATCCGAAGTGAACGGACCGTTTCATACTCACGGGTCTGCAGATAACGCAGGACTTTGAGCACATTAAGCGAAATGGGCTGGGCATCCCGGGCGTGACCCGCGATCTTGTCGCGCTGGTTCTGCATGCAGCGCGGATCAATTACTCCGCCCGCCTCGGCGCTGAAAAAGTTCTCGACCGGCTCTAGCGAAGAGCCACAGTTGACACAGTGAAATAATTGGGGCTGGTACCCCACATGCCGGAGCAGATGGAGCTCAAAATAGCGCGCCAATAGCGCGGGATCGCCGCTCGCGTCGCCGAGCCAGCGAAGGGAATGCAGCAGCAAATCGAAGACCGGGCGGTTTTCGGCGGTCACGTCGGAGACTGTGCTTGATCGTGAATAACTCGAGACGCGCGAGGCAGGGTCACCCTCTTCAGAAAACCGGTCAAGCAGTTCAGCCAAATAGTATGCGTATCCAAGTCGCTCCAGGTTGTCGCGCAGCGGCATGAATGCGTCCAACGTATCTGCCTGCGTCACGATGTCGAGGTGACGTCCCTTTGCCAGGAGGAGCATGCTGTAAGTGAACAGCTCAATGTGCCCGCTCTTGCGGCTGGAAGGTTTGCGCGCGCCTTTTGCAATGGCGCGCATTTTGCCCAGGTCCGGTGTAAACAGCGTCAGGATTCGGTCCGCTTCGCCGAAATCCGTACGCTTTAATATAATGGCTTCAGTTCGATATAGACGATCTCTCATGTTTGAACCAAAAACCAGCGTTCAATATTCATCAACTGATTGGTGAATGCTGAACACAGGCTCATCCTCCCCGCGCCGTGTTGTACTTGAACGGGCGGTCCCAGTTCCTTTTCATCTTTTCTTGGAACAGTTTTTCGGCATCCAGGTCCAATGCGGACATCAGGTGCAGGATCCGGATGATCGCGTCGGTGAGTTCCTCGCCGATATGCTCCATCGGCTCGCCTTTCTTGTAGGCGTCCGTGGCTTCGGAGACTTCCGTATGAATTAGCGCAAGCATTTCCCAAATACGTTCCGGGTTCGAAGAAAAGCCCTTGCCATCGGCCAGGGCACGTACCTCTTGCATCTTCTGGTTCAGGCCGGTCGACTCATGCATCTCTGCTCCTTGACTGTGTTATTATACCATACCTTGAGCCAATGAAAGAACCTACGCCGTGAGTAACTTATCTTCAGCGTAGGTCCTGCTTAGAGCAGATGCTGGGGTCCAAACCGGTCCGGCAAAATCTGCTTCATCGTGAATTTCTTGCGCTTGCTCCCCCGCGCAGGAGCCAGGACAATGACGGCATCATCTGAAGCAAATTCGGAAAAAGCCTGGCGGCACGCTCCGCACGGCGATCCCGCATTCGACGTGACAACGGCAAGCGCGACCAAGTCGCACTCACCTTCCGAAACGGCTTTGAAAATCGCGACCCGCTCTGCACAGGTTCCAGTCGGATAAGCCGCATTCTCAATATTGCAGCCCGAATAGAACTTGCCCGACCGCGTCAGCACTGCGGCGCCGACAGGATAATGCGAATAAGGGGCGTAGGCAAATTCACCTGCCTTCCGTGCCAATGCTACCAATTTTTCCAGATCACGCTTCATCCTACCGCCCTCTTGCCAGCTTTCCAAAACAGTGGCACTTTTCGAGTCGCCTTCTTACGTTTCTATTTCCGAGTTCCCGCTATTGACTGGCGTGGAAGCTCCATCCGGAATTTCGTCGACTACCGGGGTATTCTTTGAAACCCGGACCTTTTTGATGCGGCGTCCGGCCACGCTCAAGACAGATATGGTCAATCCATCCAGGTGCACCTGGTCTCCCACCTTGGGCATCTTTTGGAGACGCCGGTACACCAGTCCTGCCAATGTATCACTCTCATGCGGCAGTTGGACCGACAGCGCATCGTTCACGTCGTCAACCGTCACACGTGCATCGAACACCGCTTCGTTTTCGCTGACCTGTTCGACCAGGGGTTCCTCGCCCACATCGTATTCATCCTGTATCTCGCCGACAATTTCCTCCAGGACGTCCTCAATCGTAACGACACCGGCGGTCCCGCCGTACTCGTCAACGACAATCGCCATGTGGACCTTGGATTCCTGCAATTCTTGCAATAATTCGTTTACCGGCATCGATTCGGGCACGAAATGTGCCGGGCGCAAGACCTCGCGGAGCGGTACCTCGGATCTGCCATCCCGCAAAGTCCTGAGTAAATCCTTGGCATATAACAAGCCAGCGATGTGGTCGACATTGTCTTCGTAGATAGGAACACGCGAGTGAGCACCCTCGACGATCACGTTGAGCGCGGCGACGAGAGGCATCTCAATATCCAACGCTACCATATCCATGCGCGGGACCATGATCTCGCGCGCCATGGTCCGGTCTAGTCGAATGACGCCGCTGATCATTTCGTGCTCATTGGATTCGATCAGCCCGACCTTTTCGCCCACGTCTACCATCTGCTCGAGCGCCTCTTCGCGGACTACTTCCGGCTCCACGGACTCGGGGTGCGGTTCGATAAGGGGCAGGAAAACAGCGGCATCTCCCAAGAACGGACGCGCCAGACGGTCCATATTCCCGTGAGCGATAATTCGCGCAATCTCTGCGGCTCCCTGCACAATCAGTACTGAAATCCCTACGATCAACGCTGCGCGATTAATGTCACCGCCACGACTGGAAACAAGGACGACCAATGCCGTCGAAAATGCCAGCGCGATGATGCTCAGTGCCCCTCCCGCGATCTTGTAAACACGCAAGCGCGTGGCACGCGCGGCCAGGAGCGTCGGCTGAAGATCACGCACCGACGCCGCGACGGTCCGGGCTGCGTTACCGGCGCACGCCAGGACCAAGAATAATACCCAGAGAAGTAGTTCAAAGATCATTGTCGATTTTTGATCACCCGTGCCGGCGACCCGACGGCGACCGAGTCCGGGGGAATATCTTTCGTCACGACCGAACCCGCGCCCGTGGTCGCGCGCGCTCCGATTGTCACCGGGGCGCGCAAGAGCGTATCACTGCCGATAAAAGCGTCCTCCCCGATGATGGTACGGTGCTTGGCTTTCCCATCATAGTTACAAGTAATCGTCCCCGCGCCGATATTCGTCCGCGCGCCGATCTCCGAATCGCCGATATAACTGAAATGTCCCACATGAACGCCCTCGCCCAGCTGCGAGTTCTTCAACTCGGCGTGGTTGCCGATATAGACCGCTCGCGCTAGATAGTTACCCGGGCGCAAATCGGCGAAAGGACCAACCCATACATGATCTTCGAGCGTCGACTCACGAACGACGGATGCCGTGATTTGACATTCGTCGCCTATTTGTGACCCTTCGATCATGGCATTCGGACCAATGTGGCAGTTGGCGCCAATCCGGGTCTCGCCCTTGATCTGGCAGTTCGGCTCAATCACCGTGTCCATACCTACCGTAACATCCGCCTCGATATACGTCGCCGCGGGATCGATCAGCGTGACGCCTTCATCCATCAGACGGCGATTGATTCGCTCGCGCATGATTTTTTCGGCATTCGCCAGATGGGCGCGCGTATTGATACCCACAACCTCGAGGATATCCTCCAGGATAATAGCCTCGATTTTGCAGTTTTCGGCGACTGCCATTCCGACGAGGTCGGTCAGGTAATATTCCTGCTTTTTCCCATTCGGCTTGAGTTGCGGCAAATGCTCCCACATCCAATCGGCGTTAAAGCAGTATACCCCACAGTTCAATTCACGAATGCCGAGCTGTTCTGGAGTCGCTTCACTCTCTTCGACAATGCCAAGAACGCGGGCAACCGGATCGCGAATGATTCGACCAAAGCCCATTGAATCATCCGACCGAACCGTCAGCATCGTGACAGTGGCACCGGAGGACGCGTGCAAGCCGGCCAGTCTATTCAACGTGGTCGTTTGCAAAAGGGGCATATCCCCGTAGGTTACCACGACCGTGTCTGCCTGACCCTGGAGCACATCACGCGCCTGCAGGACGGCGTGCCCAGTCCCGCGCTGCTCGCTCTGCTCGACGAATTTGACGTCGCGGCAAGATGTGGATTGCACTGCACGGCGTACCTGTTCCGCTTCATGTCCGACGACAAGGACCGTGTTTTCGCTTCCCAGGGCACGCACGGCATCCAAGGTATATATTACCATGGGTTTGCCCACTACAGGATGGAGAACCTTGGGCAAGTTCGATTTCATGCGTGTGCCCTGACCTGCGGCGAGAACGACTGCTGCCAAGCGCATCGATTTCTACCTCACAACGTTTAGAGTCGCTATCTTTGTGCCATTCACGACAATGGACCCTGCTCCCGGTGCCAGGTCCGGCGGCGCCGCCAGGTCAAACAGTGTACATAGGCCGCGTCCTTCCGCCGGCACTTGAAAACCTCTTTCAGCCAACGGGAGCTCATGATTGGATGCATCCACAAAGCGAACCGTGGCGGTTTTTGCCGCCAACCCATTGCCGGATCCGCGCCAGAAAAGCGAAAGTGAAAAGGGGTCTCCTGTATGTACGTCCTGCGAACTCAATGTGAAACCGAAAAGCCCCAGCGCCTCCGCAACCGCGGGAGACAGTCTCTGTTCCGGCTCCAAATCCTCCATGCGGTTATTCTCTGAAGCCCCGGCAGTCATTTTCCCCAACGAGACTTGTGTATCCTCTGACCCCGAGAGCGGTAGGAGCTTCATTGTGGCCGGGTTGTACGCTTCGACTGTCACCGAGTATTCCCCTGGCGGTGCGCAAGCAGCCAGTCCCGGGTAAAACTTTTCAATGACGAGGTCTCCTGGGTCCCACTGCGTGGTCGCGTAACTATTATCGCCAGGCCATTTGTCTTCCTGTCCCCAAACGCGACCTTTGTCGTCGCGCACCTTGATCGAAAAGGTATAATCTTCCTCCATCGGCTTGAGGGCTCGCAGAAAGAGCGTCAGCGTCAAGTTGCGACCACCGGGACCTTCGGGACTGAGCGAGGAGCCGAGCAATTCGATCCGGTCGGCCCAAGTGAACCCCGATTGTTGCCTTGGCTGGACAAATGCCCCGCCCCGCGCCAGGACGTCTAGCGGATTCGCCGGGTCAGGCAAATTGGCAACTGGCACTCGATAGATCAAGAGGAGAGCCCCACCGTTCGAGCCGGATAGGCGCTCGACTGCACCCAAACCGCCTAATCGAAAAGACATCGTCTGGACTTTGCGGTCCTGTTCGGGCGGAAAACCATATACTGCGTCTTTACCAGCCGCGCGGCTGGGCAGAATAATTGTATCGCGACTTTCAAAAGATTTCAACGGGGCGTTCCGCGTCAATAGCGAAATTGTGCCATTCTGAGCCCAGAGAGGTGCAAGAAAGAGACGTTGCGAGATCGCATTCCGGTTGATCCAATCTGAAGTTTCAACCTTGTCGGTATCGAAAGTGTAATAAGTTGCGGGATCTTGAGCAAGAATAATAAAATAGTCCCGGTAAGTTAGCCCCGCGCTTACAAAGATGACCGCGCCAACGCAAGCGGCGACGACGCGACGGGCGACCGGATCTCGCCAGTGCTCCCATAGATCCACAGCGCCCCATGCGGGTAGCATCATCACTGCCGGCATCGCGGGCAGCGTTCGGACAAAGTTCGGGGCATCATCCGTAAAAAGCGAAATGGCAAGCGTAGCTCCGATCCAGGTGAGGAGAAAAACAGCGCGCCGTCGATCCAGCATTTTGGCGCGTCTCGACAAAAGGGCGACCGCGACGGTAAAGACTCCGGTCACGAATAGCGCGCCTACGAACGGATCAAAGATAGGACGCCCCGGCACATTGCGCAGGTTTCCACCGTCACCGGCGATGAAAAACATTCCGAGCAGACGCAGAACGTTATTCAGCAGAGCTTGCCCTACTCCGCCCTCGACGTTGCCGTGCGGAACGAAAATGGAGACCTCGGCAGAGTGGGAAAGGAATTGGTCGGGATGAGCGACAAAATACATCCCAAGTGGCAGAAAGACAATGGCAATGACGGCAATGGCGAGAAGCAATCCCTTGAAATAGACCCGCGAGCAACGGCGGTCGGTCCACATCCCATAAACCGTTAGCAGAACCAGTGTCAAGGGTACCACCCGCGCGCCCACGTAGGTATACAAACCCAGCGCCGTAAAGAGACCGGCGAGAGCGAAATGGCGCCATCTTGCCCGTTCGTGCTGTGAGCGCGCGTCCGGCGGAAGAAGGGCAAGCCAGAGGAACTTGAAAACGAGTATCTCGAGCAAGACAAGGAGGGTAACCCGCTCCCCATAGCGGGTAAAAAAGATGTGCCAGAGCGAGATAGCCGCGAAGAGGGCTGCCAGCAGCGCAATGTGTGTGGCCCCGTCATCGCTTTTCTCGCCACTGCCAACGGTGGTTTGAAAAAATGTGCGGGTCACATCGTAGACGAGCGGAACCGTCAGGACGCCGATGACGGCAGACGTCAATTTGAGGCCGAAGGCGGTATCGCCAAAGATCGAAACTCCTACCGTTGCCAGATATAGATAAAGTGGCTCGCTTCCGCCCGGCGCGGCAAAAAAAATATGAAACTGCCCTTGCAATAGGCGAAGGACATCGAAAACATAAAACGCTTGGTCGAACTGAAAACCCGGGGGAAGCGTATTGAGGCGATAAAACCGAAAGAACGCGGCGACTGCCGCGATGCCGACGAGAATCAGGTTAGTGCGGGAAAGACGACGAGCCATAGAGGTTGTGTAAAAAGGGCAGATTGCAGATTGGCTATCCGGCTCTTAACCTGCAATCTGCAATCTGCAATTGGTGGCTGGGGCGGGAAGGTTCGAACTTCCGTTAACGGATCCAAAGTCCGCTGTGCTACCGCTGCACCACGCCCCAACGCTGCCTTTCCATTTTAGCACAGGATGGAGGAACGTGCAAATAAGTTGGCCCGATTTTATTTAAAGGCAAAGAGTCCACCTTGGACAATCCGCGTGGAATAAGCACTCTGTCCAAGATTCAAATAGACCCCATCCACCCAATCTGCCGTGGCGCGAAACTCCCGAGCGTGTTCTTCTGACCAGAAGAAATGTGAGTTACTTCAATAGGCGTGAATAATGTTCGGCTCGGCAAACTTGTCCCAGTTGAGCTCAGGCTCAAAGATAAGCGGTTCGGCGCCTGGGCTGTGGACTGTGTAATTGAGGTCTTGGTCCATTTGGATTTGAATGGGTCGGGCACAATGGGCGCAGGAAGTACTTATTTCGACGATGAGAGGTTCGTTTCGTAAGTGCCCTTGCACGAAGGGCGTTGCCATAGCATCTTCCGCTCACGCCGCGTAGATCTGTTCTCCCGTGCCAAAGCTCAAACGATGTGGCGTCGGATCAACCGTCACCGGAAAAGCCCATGCGACAGCCCCTAGCTCGTTGCGGACCAGAAAGACCAGATGCTGTTCCAGTTCTCCCAGGATCGTATTCACGCGCTCAACCGGCAAACCCACTCCTTGGCTAATAACGTCCGGTGTCAGCGGCACGCCTGCGCGGACGAGTTCCTCCACTACGAAATTGCGGACGCGATGGTGCTCCCGGGACATGAAGGAGAGACGAGTCTCCTGATGCTGAGGAACCACCGCGAGGTGCTGCTCCCAATGCTGGCGGGGCATCGAAAGAATATGGCGCCCCGATCCTACAAGCACATTATCAGTCATTGGACCCCTCCATGAGGAAATTTGAGCGAAGCAGATTCCGATATTGGGTAAAAGAAAAGCGGCTCCTCAGAGCCGCATAAAGCGAACGAAAAGAAAAAGGTTCCGTCCTGGCGATGACCTACTCTCCCAGCGGTGCGTACCGCCAGTACCATC
>JBLMXX010000396.1:0-5632 GCA_050257995.1 Acidobacteriota bacterium
GCATTGCAGGCGGCAACACTGGCGAAGGTAACTTTGCCCATACCGCTCTGGTTGCTCATTCCGATTCAGGTTGCGCAGAATGCGGTTTTGTTCGCAGTCACAACGGCGATCGGATTATTCCTGGCATACCGTATTGGACTGGGTGCGCCGATTTTGGAGCGGTTCCTCGATCACGAACATGTTGGTGATCGTGTTAAGGCGATTCTATTACCTTCGATCATCCTGGGAATCGTTGCCGCGCTGGTCGTGATAGGACTGGACGCGTTTGTTTTTGGACCGGCGCTTCAGGCACAGCTCGGCGGATTGACGGCAAACGTCAATGTCTCGATTGCCAAGCCCGCGCCATGGCAGGGTTTTCTCGCTTCTTTCTATGGCGGGATTGACGAAGAGATTCTCATGCGGTTGTTCTTGTTGTCACTCATTGCCTTTCTGGGTAAGTTCGCTAGCCACACCGCCGAAGGGCGACCGACTGTATGGGTGCTCTGGGTGGCAAATATCCTGGTCGCCGTGATATTTGGATTAGGGCATTTGCCGGCAACGGCAAACCTGGTGCCGATCACACCACTTGTGGTTGTTCGTGCTATTGTCCTGAATGGGTTGGCAGGATTGGTGTTCGGTTACTTGTATTTCACGCGCGGACTGGAATCCGCGATGCTGTCACATTTCTCTGCCGACATTGTGTTGCACGTGCTGTTTGCGATTTAAGGTCAATCTGATGGGCTAAGGTAATCTACGACAGCAAAGAGAATGTGGAGGACAAATGTTGACTCTTGGATTGGGGATGGGTGGTTTATTGTTCGGCATTGGCTTGATCACGTATGTCTTTGCCCCCAAGGTTGGACCGAATCCGATCTTTGGCGTACGCGTCGGCTATTCCTACGCAAACCGCGAGGTATGGGACAAGACAAACCGCTTCGGTGGGACCTTGATAGCCCTGGTTGGCCTGATGGTTGCTCTTTTGGCTCCGGTCCTGCAATGGCTCAATCTGAGCGAGGCAGATGGAATCCGTGCGCTCACGGCCCTGATGTTGGCTGCCATTCTGGGTTCCGTTATCTGGTTGTTTATTTATGCCCGCGACCTGGCACAAGGTACGATCATCGCCCGGGAGATGGCTCCGGTTCATTTCCGGTGGGCGTTCCTCGCTCCGGTGCTGGTGACGATGGGTCTGCTTGTCGCCGTGGCGCTGTATTTCTACCCCGTGCTTCCGGTGGACCGGCTGGCGACGCACTTTAACCTGGACAACCGGCCCGATGGCTGGTCGACGCGGGATGGGTTCCTGATGGGATTTTTCGGGATGGCTGGGTTGTTCGTATTACTCAATGCCGCGGTGGTTTTCATTGCCACACGCGAACCCATAATTGCTCTAGGACGATGGGGCTCGACCTGGCGGCTGGATCCCGAGCGGGGGCTAATTTACACGGGCGTTGCCTTGGGATTTGCAAATTTGATCTTGTTGGTGGCATTGTGGGATATCGCCTGGTTCAATACGCGGGGTGTCCACGCATTTCCACTCTCGATATTCTTGTGGTTATTGGTGCCGATCATTGCGATGTTCGTAGGGCTGTTCTTCCTTCTGGGAAGACGTGAACGGTAGGGAGGGAGTTTCATCATGTTGAACGAGATTTCCATTACAAAAGATGAGCGAACGAATGCGGCGTTAGCGCACGGCGGGATCCTCCTCGGCCTGATCAGTCGGGGCACGCTGGGTATCTTGTTGGCACTCTTGATCTGGATCACCCAACGCGGCAAGTCGAAATTCGCCACGCGGCATGCAGCTCAGGCGCTCGTTTACCAGATGATGGGAGTATTGGTGGCAATCATCCTCTGGCTAGGATGGGGACTGGTATTAGCGGGATCGATCTTTGTGCCGTTACTCATCAATCCCCGGCAACCTGAAACATTACAGCCATTCACAATGATTCCTGCGATCCTGCTGATCGTCGTTCCCTTTGCGGTCATGATCGGCTGGATCATTTACGGTGTGTATGCGGCGGTTCAGGTATGGCATGGTAAGGACTTTTCATACCCGGTCATCGGCAAGTGGTTCCGGTAAAGGCTTCTGAACAGAGAGTTTCCCATGCATTCCGCAAAGGGCGCATTGGTCGAATTCGGTCTGATGTTTTTGCCCGGAGTTCCGGCGTACCTCTGGTTGTGGCCCAATGTAACCGCCGATGACCGGACGTGGATACAGGTGATAGTATACTTGTATTTTCTGGCAGGCTGTGTCATTATTGGATTCCGCCGGTGGACGCCTGATCAATTAGGGCTGAATGCGCAAGGATTGGGAGTGAGCCTGGGGTGTGGCACGGCAACTATCCTGATGATGATCGCTGGGCGGTTTGCGATCAACCTCGCATTGGAGCCCCTGCCGATAACGCTCGACCGCATGGTGTTTGACATTGTTTTCTATATAGGCCTGGTCGGTGGTGTCGAAGAGTTTCTTTTTCGGGGTTTGCTGTACCGTATCCTGCTTGAGTTGAGAGGGGACCGGCTGGCGATTTGGGGATCGGCACTGGCGTTTGCGATCTATCACATCGGTGGACAGGGTATTCTGGGTGGGTTCGGGACAGGCGTTCTCGGCGTGATGTTCGGAGCGATCCGCTGGCGGGCAGGTGGCATTGCAGGGCTCGTTGTCACTCACGGGATATATGATATTATTGCGGTTGAGGGATGGCCCAATCTCACGGTAAATCACGCGCTTGATATCCAGGTGGTGCATCCTGAACTGGCGCTCATCGCGGATGGATTGTTGTTCGGCATGCTAATCTATCTTTGGAAATTGCATCCACTCATCGGACATAGAGGACACCGTGGTTTGACTCATACTGCGGAGTGAGGGCAAATGATAGAGACTCGTGGACTATCAAAGCGTTTTGACCAAACCATTGCCGTCGAGGACCTGAACCTGAATGTCCGGCAGGGCGAGATTTTCGCGCTCTTGGGTCCGAATGGTGCAGGCAAGACCACGACGGTCCGGCTGCTCGCATGCCTGATTGCGCCATCCGGTGGTGAGGCAACCGTCGCCGGCTATCGGATTGGACGCGACAATGACGCAATCCGCGCGCAGATCGGCATCCTTACGGAATCGCCCGGACTGTACGATAAACTGAGCGCGTTGCAAAACCTCACTTACTTTGCGCGGTTGTATGGTCTTTCCAGGAACGAGGGCGAGGCAGCCGTCAAGCGCTATCTCGAAATGTTGGGACTGTGGGACCGCCGCGAAGAACCGGTGGGAGGTTTTTCAAAGGGGATGAAGCAGAAATTGGCGATTGCACGTGCTCTTCTGCATGAACCGAAAATCGTCTTTCTCGATGAGCCAACGAGCGCGCTCGATCCAGAATCGGCCAAAGTGGTTCGCGATTTCGTTGCAGAACTCAAGAGCGAGGGAAGGACGATTTTCCTCTGCACGCATAACTTGGACGAAGCCGATCGGCTGGCCGACCGCATCGGCGTGATGAAACAGCGCCTCATCCAGGTAGATACGCCCCTCAATCTCAAGCGGCGACTCTATGGTCGCCGAATCGTCATTCGACTACGCATGATAGACGATGCCTTGATCAACTCGCTCAAGCCATTGCCGTTCGTCAAGAACATTGACCGCAACGAGAAATCCTTGTTTCTGACACTGGATGACACTGACGCGATGACACCTGCCGCGGTACGCGCGCTGGTCCTGGCAGGCGGCGACATCCAGTCCGTTACGGAAGAGCGGCATTCTCTCGAGGATGTCTACTTGAATCTGATTGGCAACGGTGGGAGTAAGCTATGAACCTCTCCAGACTGCGCACGGTTGTCGGCAAAGAATTGCTGGAAATCACAAAGAACCGTCTGCTCGTTTTCACGGTTTTCATGCCGCCGCTGTTGTTGGCATTCATGCCCATCGGTCTCTTTGCCGCGCTGGGAGGCCAGATGAGCAACACCAACATGTCGCCGGATCAGATCGCACGCTACTACAATTTGTCGCCCGCATTTCAGGAGTTCTCCGTAAATGAACTGATGCAGTTGATCGTGTTCCAACAGTTCCTGGTCTTGTACTTGGCAATGCCGCTTATCATCCCGATGACGGTCGCCGCCTTTAGCATTATTGGGGAAAAGGAAAGTCGCAGCCTGGAACCTCTCCTGGCGACTCCCATCAAGACCGGGGAGCTGCTGTTGGGCAAATCCATTGCGGCCGTCGTGCCGGCAGTGCTGGCGACGTGGCTCGCTTATGCGATTTTTATGGTCGGAGGGCGTTTCATCGCTTTGAGCGATCGGGTCTTTGCCGGACTGCTCAACCCGATGTGGTTTATCGCGATGCTGCTCCTGACTCCGTTGCTGGCATTGCTTTCAGTCAGCATCGGCGTGCTCATCTCCTCGCGGGTCAATGATACGCGCGTGGCACAGCAGATTGGCGGTGCGCTGGTGATCCCCGCGGTCGTCCTTGGACTTGCGCAAACGGCGGGTCTGATCCTGCTGAATGTCTTCACTTTCATCGCGGGATCGGTTATTGTCGCACTGATAGATGCAGGTGTTTTGTATGCGGCGACGCGTTTGTTCCGGCGTGAGACGATTCTGACGCGATGGAAGTAACGTGATCGATTGTCAATTGACAATCGGCAAACGCCCTTATATTATAAATCCATTATGGAAGCCATTATCAAAATTCGTGGCCTGGGCAAGACCTATGAATCCAGAGAGCGGGTCAGCCTGTTCCGTTCCAGGGTAAAAAAGGTCCAGGCGCTTAAAAACATAGACCTGGACATTATTCCCGGTGAAGCATTTGGTCTCCTCGGTCCGAACGGGGCAGGCAAGACGACGCTGATCAAATGCCTAACTACATTGCTCCTTCCGACGAGCGGTTCTGCGTGGATCAATGGCTATCAGCTTGGAAAAGATGAGAATGCGGTCCGCGCCAGTATCGGATGCATGTTGATGGGTGAGCGCGGGTTGTACTGGAAGCTGACCGGGCGGGAGAACCTCGAGTTCTTTGGCGCCTTGTACCAAATCCCAGCCACGGCGCGAAGAGCACAGTCTGAAAAAATTATCGAGCTGCTGAACCTCGGCGAAATTGCCGACCGCGCGGTTGAGACGTATTCGTCCGGGCAGAAGATGAAAGTGGCGTTTGCCAAATCCCTCATTAACGATGCTCCCATCCTGATCCTCGACGAGCCAACAAACACGCTCGATCTTCCCAACGCGCGGGAACTGCGTGCGATTGTGCACGAATTGAACCAGGAGGGCCGCACCATCGTCTACACGACGCACCTCATGAGCGAGGCAGAGGAACTGTGCAACCGGGTCGCTATTATCGATCGCGGAGAGATTATTGCGCTGGGTACCATACCCGAGTTGAAGGCGAGTCTGAACCGCGAAGGCATCACGAAGGTGGAAGGAGTGATCCCCAGGCCCGCCTTCCGTGCCGTGCGCTTGCTGGAAGGGGTGTCGAGCGCGGTGGTCTCTGGTAAAGACGGTCACCAGGAATTGGTGGTCATCAGCCCCAACCCACGAATGCTCTTGCCGCATTTGATTCGTACGCTGATGGATAACGGTGCCGTGCTGGAGCAGATTGCCCCGACCGAGGTGACGCTGGAAGATGTCTTTGTCGCCAAGACGGGGCGAACCCTGGAAGAGGATACGCGGCTCAAGTGACCTC
>JBLMXX010000397.1:0-3891 GCA_050257995.1 Acidobacteriota bacterium
CGCGCCCACCCGGCGCCCGCTCCCCTTTTTCGGATTTCCTCCAGCTTTGCAAAAGCCCACTCCACCGGCAACACCGTGATGAGGATGAGCGCGGGCAGCATGCCCATCGAGCGTCCCCAACTGGGGGGATGCTCTGTGATGATGCTGGGGAGCATGTGGACGCCCAGGACGATCAACTGCAAGCCATACTCGGGCTTGAACAGGCGGACCACACAAATCAAGACACCCAGGTAGAACAGTATCCCTTCAGGTCCGACAAAGACAGGGCGCCCCGAGATATTATTGACCCAGTTGGGCTCGCCGCGCACGGTAAACATCCCCAGGGTATCCAAGAGCGCCGGGAGAAAACCGCTCCAGTTGCCGCTGAAGAACCAGCTCGTCTGCGCCATTTGCCCGATGCGATTATCGAACTCGGGGTGGGCGCGCAGATAGACATACAGCCACACGCTGACGATGCCCATGACGGCGAGATAGACAAGCAGGACGCGCCACCGCTTGAATATCAGATCGCGCTGTACCACCGCCAGGTAGACGAGAAAGAGGAGGACGATCGCGGGAAAGCCGCGCCCGGAGGTATACGTGTACGCCGCCAGCCCGGCAAACGCGCCGCCCACGATGCCTGACCGGAGCGCCGCGCGGTCCGACGCGCCGCGGACACTGCCGACCAGCCCGATCAGCGCGGGAATCATGATTGCCGAAAGAGTGACCACGCGCAGGCTGAGATGCGCGTAGAGCGCGGGCCAGAACAGCGCCGCGGTCAAACCCGCCGCCAAAACGCCGGTACGGCGGCGCTTGAACAGCCGCTGCCCATAAACGTACATCAAGGCTACGGTGACCATCGCCCACGCGACCGAGGTCCAGCGGCTGGCGATCACGCTCTCGCCCAGGACGACAAAAAGAGGCGCCATTGTAAAATTATACAGCGCCTCGTGCCCATCCCCTTCGGAGTAGAACGGTGCCAACTGCCCATTCAATATCCTGGCGGTAATATCGCCGCCATCCACCTCGTCCCCATAGTAGGGGAAATCCAGCAGCTTGTTCTGATAAAGAAAAAACGCCGCCAGCAGGATAATGACCAGCAGTGCCCAGGTGGTTTTTCTTTGCATCCCCGTCTCGTTACAAATTAAACCCCGCCTTGAGTGCGTCGTCCCGGAACATTTTCACCGTATCGAGAGAAAACTCGGCAAGGTCCTTGCCCACCAGGTCCAGTTTCTTTAAAAGGTCACCGGTCACCGTAATGATGTGGCATCCGATCGAATCCGCCTGGAGGATATTGAGCACTTCGCGCGGGCTGGACCAGATCAGTTCCATATTCCGGTGCATCTTTAGCGCGTCGACCGCCGCCGCCATGTGCGGGACCGGATCGCGCCCCGTGTCTGCCACGCGCCCCGCAAAGAGAGAGACAAACGCTGGCGGTCCGCCCGCCAGCGCTTCGCGCGCCGCACGAACTTGATCGAGCGTCATCAGCGCGGTCACGTTCACTTTCACGCCCGAGCAGGCGAGCGCGCGGACCAGTTCGAGAGAGGATTCGCCGCGCGTGTTCGTGATCGGCACCTTGACATAGACGTTCTCCCCCCACAGCGCCATCCGGCGCGCCTGCCGTTCCATTTCGTCGAATTCGTCCGAAAAGACTTCGAAACTGATGGGACGGTCCGTGATCGTCCGCAGGACATCGCGGGCAAAGGATTCGTAATCGGTTACGCCGGCTTTGCGCATCAGGGTCGGGTTGGTCGTAAACCCCTTGATCAGGGGGTTCCGGTACAGCTCCAGCATGCTCGCCTTGTCTGCGCCGTCGGCGAATATTTTGACGTTCAGTTCGGACAAAGGTTTCAAGACATATCTCCCGGTTGACGAGACCGTGAAAGAATCCAGTCCGCCGCTTGGGACAATGAATTCACGCGGTGATCCGGCGGCGGGTCCACCGGTTCTGAATACGCATAATCGACCAATATCGTCCTGCAGCCGGCGCGGTGTCCCGCCTCGATATCTCGCCACCGGTCGCCGACCATATAACTGCGCGATAGATCAATCCCGTGCTCTGCCGCCGCCCGCAGGACCAGCCCCGGGCGCGGCTTGCGGCATTCGCAGTCGTCCGCATCGTCGTGATAACAGACAAGGACCTGGTCCAGCGGCAGGCGCTCCCGGAGCCGCGCATTGATGGCATCGACTACCCCCCGGCTTGTTCGACCGCGCGCGACGTCCGGCTGGTTGGTGACGACGATGAGCCAATAGCCGCGTGACTTGAGGGCTTGCAGCGCCTCCGGCACGCCCGGCAGGATTTCCACCTCGTCGAGTGTGTCCGGAGGGCGCGCGTGCCCACTTTCCTGAATGGCGCGATTGAGCACTCCATCGCGGTCCAGGAAGACCGCCGCGACGCCCCTGTCCGCACTCACCGGACGGATTCCCATTTGGTCGGCGCGGACTTGAGACGCGGGTGTGAGACCAGCAGGTGCAAAATCACGCCCTGGAAGGCTTCGGTATGCGCCGTCACGTTCGCCGCGTTCACCGTTGGGATGATGAGGCAGGCGTCCGCGACCTGCGCCGTGAACCCGCCGTCGCGCCCGACCACCCCGACGATGGATGCCCCCGCCTTGCGCGCGTACTGCAAGGCGGCGACAAGGTTCGGGCTGACGTTTTTCTCGGCGTCGCCGCCGCCCACCGAGAGGACGAACACGGCATCGCGCGCCTGGAGACGGCTGGCGCTCAACCAACCCTCAAAGACGCTTGCCCATCCTTCGTCATTAGTGCGGGCTGTCAATTCGGAAACGTTGTCGGTCGGCGCGTACGCCTCCAGGGCGGCGAGCTTGCGAAAATCGTTGACGGCGTGAGAGGCATTGGCGGCACTGCCTCCGACGCCGAGCAGGAACAATCGCCCGCCGCGCGCACGGGTGGCAGAGAGGATGTCGACGATTTTCTCGATCGTCGCCTGGTCCAGCTGTTCGAGAATGTGCTGCGCCTGATCGAGATATTCCTGGATGAACGCCAATTTATCCTGTTTGGCGAGGTGGGCGGTCAGTTCCCGGATGCCGGTGAGCGATCCGATTTCGTAGAACCTCTGCATCACCTCAAAGCCGGCCAGTTGGTCTTTCTTCAGCAATTCACGGTAGACCGCTTCCAGATCAAACACCGGACCCGCCGGGACCCCCGCAAACGCCGCACGGTGAAAAACCCCCAGCCCGTAATCGATAAACTGCATACGGGGAGAGCGCTGTCGCTTGTCGTACGCCAGGATGCGACCGAAGATATATTCGACGTTGCTCGTGTCCCATTGTCCCCGGTTGTGGTAGACCGTCATCAAGCCCTGCTTGCCGCTGGCTTCGAAAGCCTTTTGAATGGCGCCGTAATCGCAATCCAGGTATGAATCGCCGTAGAGGACAAAGAACGCGTCGCCGCACTTGTCCACGGCATTCCGGATCGCCCCGCCGGTCCCCAGCAGTTGGGGACCGTCAAAGACATAGTCGACCTTCAGTCCGAGCGCGCTGCCGTCGCTGATGACCTTGACGATCTGTTCTCCCTGGTAGCCGACGCACAAGACCACTTTGTCGACTCCGGCGCGGTGCAGCAAGCGCAGCTGATGGGTAATGAACGGCTCGCCGTTAATGTCGACGAGCGCTTTGGGAATGTCGTCCGTCAAGGGACGCAATCGCGTGGCCAGCCCTCCGGCCAGAATGGCAATGGGAAACATTTGGCTCATCCTTGAACGAGCACCTTGGTGCCCTCGAAATCGAAACGGAAGCGGACTTCATGCAAGCCGGCTTCGCGCATGGCGCGGCGGAGGTGCACCTTGTCGTTCGCGTAAAACATCATAAAGCCCCCGCCGCCCGCTCCGATCAGCTTGCCGCCGAGCGCGCCATTCCCGCGCGCCAGATCGTACCAACGATTGATATCGCC
>JBLMXX010000398.1:0-4080 GCA_050257995.1 Acidobacteriota bacterium
CGCCGAGTTGCTCAAGATGAGCGGGCCGCGCGATCCCTACCCGGACGGTGATCTGGGAGTGGTCAAGGAGGGAGCCTATGCAGACCTGCTCCTCGTGGACGGTAATCCGCTGGAGAACCTCGATCTCGTCGCCGATCCGGACAAGAACTTCGCCGTGATCATGAAGGACGGGAAGATCTACAAGAACGCACTCAAGTGAACGAGGTCGCCGGCAGAAAGGATACTGTTATGAAAAAGCAATCCAATGCCACGATGACGCGCCGGGAATTAGGCGTGCTTGGAATCGCCGGAGCGATTGGCGCAGCCTTGCCGGGGGGGTACGGGCGCAGACCACCGCTCCGACGGCAGCGGGGAGTTCGTCAGCCGCCGGCGGAAAGCCGGTCATCACCGGGATCACGTCGATCACCGACCCAATCTCGAAGGCAAAAAAGCCGCTCCCCCTGGACTTTATCAAGGCTGCGCGGGAGCGGTTCTCTTTCCCCAACTGGCAGGCCGGCGGCGACGACTCGGTCTATTACAACATGCACGTCCCAGAATTCTTCAATTGCGGCATTGCCGTGCCGGTGATGGAAACACGGGAGCTCAAACGGAAAATCAATCGCCACCTCGCGAACCTGGCATTCAAAGCGAAGGATGGTTCTACCACGCCGAAGCTCAAGGACTACCTCGCTGGCCCCAAGCGGGTGCAGGCCATGATCATGGCCCACAAGGGCAGAGTCGTCTTTGAAGCCTATCCGGGTATGAATCCGACCGATATGCATATCTGGATGTCGGCCTCCAAAACCACATGCGGCTTGATGGTTATGTTTCTTGAGGCCGACGGGAAGGTGGACATGGAGAAACCGATTACGGACTACGCGACCCAGTTGAAGGGGACGGCGTGGGACAAAGTCTCCCTGAAGAATGCCATGAACATGGCGACCGGCCTCGATGTCGAGGAATCTTTCGCCAACCTTATGAACCCGAAAAGTTGGATCGGGAAGTTCTTTACCGCGATGATGATTACCAGGCCGGGCGATGACCGGATTCAGGTCATGCGTAACGCTGAACCGCTGCCGGGCGAACCGGCGGGGTCGCACATGCGCTATTCCACGGCGATCACCCAGGCTTTGGCGCTCGTGGTCGAGAATGTATCCAACCTCAGCTATGCGGACTACTTTCAAAAACGCGTCTGGTCAAAGCTCGGCGTCAAGGATCCGTTCCTGGTTGCGCTTCTATCCGAGAAGACCGCGCTTGCTGGTGGCGGGAACTTCACAGCGATCGAGGACTTCCTGCGTTACGCGATGATCTACACGCCAAGCTGGAAGAAAGTGTCGGAGGAACGGATTGTCAGCGATGCCCTCCTGAAACGCATCCAGACCCTGGGCGATCCCAAGGCATTCGAGGGGTCGACAGAGCAGGATTACGGTCACAGCTGGTTCGGCGAGCCGGCCGAGCAAAACTCAGCCCAGTGGGACGACGTCTTTGCTGACGGCGCCATGTTCAAGCACGGTAATATGGGTCAGGGAATTTACGTCGACCCGGCAAGGAATTTCTGCGGGGTCCACTTTGCTCTCGGCCCGAACGACGGCCCGGTCGACTGGTCCCCGGGTTATCAACGCGCAGCGGCGAAGATGCTCGCAGGCGGCTGACACGGCGACCGTAACCGCCAGCGCGTCGTCATCATGAAGAACGGTAATGTCTACAAGAACACCATCAAATGATCTGAACCTTCAGGATAACAGTCATGAACGACGCTTCAGAGAAAGGGAACGGGAAGTTCGCCGATACAGCACCGGTTCCGGAGAGCACGCGCAGAAGTGCCGTCGCTCTGGCGCGTCGCGAGTTCATGACAGCGGCGACCGCGGCCGGCGTGGCTGTCGCGACAGGCATGCCGTTCGCAGCGCGGGCCGAGACCACGCCTGCTCCCGTTGCCGCCAAAACAGAGAATAATCCTTTAGAGAAATTTTTGAGCGTTCCTGGCGCAACCATTACCAAACCGGTTTCTGTGGGCAAACAATCCTTCAGTAAGGAATATGTTGTTGGCGCCCATCAGCGGTTTAACAACTTCCATATGCAAATGGGAGGCGACGATGCTCTCTATTACGGATTGCATATGCCCGAGTTCTTACCGACTGCGATGTCGATGCCAAATGTGAAATACAAGCCTCTTGAATACAAACTTGATGCAAGAGTGGGCGCGCTTAAACAAAAGACCGATAGCAAGGGTGAGCTGACTCTGGATCAGTACGTGAAGGATCCGACATTCCGCCATCAAGGAGTCGTGATGGTGCATAAAGGGAAAGTCATTTTTGAAGCTTACCCTGGCATGAACCCTACCGACGTACACTTCTGGGCGTCATCCGGTAAGACAACCGTTGGCTTGGTCATGGCGCAGATGGCCGAAGAGGGTAAATTCAAAGAAAAAGAACCGATAACAACTTATGTGCCGGCACTGAAGGGGACGGCGTGGGACAATGATTCCGTACTTGATGTATTGAACCATACGGGCGCCCTCGATATCGAAGAGACTGGGGCGACTATCCTCAATCCGAACTCGGAATTTGTGCGCCTGGTCAGCGCTGGATTTGGAGCCACGAACCCGGCAACCGGAAAAATTGATGACCCGGTCGCAGTTCTGCGCGAGGTTAAACCTCTGAAGAACGAAAAACCTGGCGAAATCAACCGCTATTCCTCGCTCAATACCTATGTGCTGACGATGATGATTGAAAACATCGAAGGAAAACCGTGGGCTGCTGTATTTCAGGAGCGGGTTTGGAGCAAAGTAAATGGTCGTATGCCATTGATGTTCGCCGTTGACCCGACAAGTCGTGCCCTGCCATTTGGGCTGACCTCGAGCGCATTACCGGACATGGCTCGTTTTGCTGCACTGTTTACCCCGAGTTGGAAGGCAGTTAGTGAAGAACAGATTGTCACTCCCAAAATGCTTAAGCGAATTCGCGCCGCCGGATCTCCTGAGGCTTTTGCGAAAGGTGATAAATATAACAGCACATCCTTTGGCGGTGAAAAAGCGCTGACCATGGGATATCACTTTGACTTTATTTTCGCGGACGGCGGTATGTACAAGGGCGGCAATCTTAACCAGTGCTTGTATGCTGACCCGGAAAGAGACTTTGCTGCTGTGTGCTTCTCTGCTGGAACGCCGACTACGGAAAACAAGATGCCCGCCTATATGCGCAAAGCAGCCAAGCTCTTGGCTGGAAAATAGCGTTTTGATTGAGTGGGTCAGTTATATCGCGGCCCCAATCGACTCATCGGGAATGCTGAGGTGCTTGGATAAGCAGAAGTGGAGAAAAAAAATGAGAGAACAAGCAGTTCTGCTGCTCTCGTTCCCGGCCAAGCCGAAAGAGAACAGTGCGCTGATCATGAAGTACGCGAAATTCGACGAGAATACGATTAAATAGTTTTGGAGTGCCCTGACATGAAATGCCTGACCTATGTACTCGTGGCCGCGGCGGTGATGTTCGCTGCTCCGGCATTCGCCCAACAATACGATCTCGTTATCAACGGCGGCCGGGTGATGGACCCGGAGACGATGTATGACGACATCGCCAATGTCGGCATCAAAGATGGCCGCATCGCCGCGATCACCAAGAATGCCATCGCCGGCAAGGAAACCATCAACGCCAAGGACCTGGTGGTGGCGCCGGGATTCATCGACACACACTTCCACGCCATCGATCCATTTGGAACGAAGCTCGGCGTGGCCGACGGCATCACGACCGGCATGGACCTCGAGACGGGGGCGATGCCGGTTCGTGACTGGTACGCCAGCCGGGAGAAGAACGGAAACCAGATAAACTACGGAACCACGACTGCCTTGGCGCGGGCCCGTATGGAAGTGCATGACCCCGAGATCAAGCTTGACCCCATCGTAGACTCAACCAACGCCTTTTCCCTTGGCGGCAAGGCCGGAGCAGACGGCGTTCCCGGCTGGTCTGTGTCCCGCAGCAATATCAAGCAGATGAACCGCATCATGAAAATGCTCGACGAGGATCTGCGCGAAGGCGCGCTCGGCGTGGGCGTGCCGGCCGCTTACATGGCGCGGGGGCTGACCAGCTATGAACAGTTCGAAGTGCA
>JBLMXX010000399.1:0-3623 GCA_050257995.1 Acidobacteriota bacterium
AATACGAGATTCCGGTCAGACCGCCCAAGCGACCCAAGTTCAAATTGAACCGTGAAGAAGCGGTCGGGAGATTATCGGAAGCGGGAGATGACAGCCGGCATGGCTTCAATCCAACCTTCAAGTCTTCCCGGCACGAGCGACAATGGATTCTGACGTATCTGGGGCCCTTTTATGAAGATCACGTCATCCTCGACGTGGTGCGCCAGGTGAAGGGTGGTAAGGAAGCGACGGTATATTGTTGCCGGGCACACCCATCGACAGGCGTGGATTGGATTGCCGCCAAGGTGTATCGGCCGCGAGCATTTCGCAACCTGCGTAATGACGCCGTGTACCGCAAAGGACGCGAGGTCATCGGCGAGGAAGGTAAACAAGTGCGCGGGCGGCGTGAGCGTCTCGCGATGGAAAAGAAAACTGATTTTGGGCAAAAACTGCGCCATACGACATGGCTCGCAAACGAATTCGAGACGCTGCGCCGCCTCCATGCCGCGGGCGCGGACGTGCCCCAGCCATTCGCCCAGAGCGAGAATGCAATTCTGATGGAGTATGTTGGAGACGAGAGACTAAATGCTCCGACTCTCAACCAGATCTCAGTAGGAGGTGGCGGCGCCCATGCATTGTTCGACCGCTTGATGCATAACGTCGAATTGATGCTTGCTCACGACCGGGTACACGCCGATCTCTCGGCTTACAATGTCCTATATTGGAATGGAGGTATCAAGATCATCGACTTCCCCCAGGCGGTCGACCCGTACGTCAATCCCGAGGCGTTTCGACTATTCAGTCGCGATGTCGAACGATTATGCCAGTATTTTGCTCGCTATGGCATCGCTGCCGATGCCGCCGACATCGCACGCGACTTGTGGAACCATTATGTTCTGCACCAATATTCTACCTCCAGGGAGAGGCATCGTTGAGAAAACTCAATGCCTACACGGTCTATGTGACCTCCGAAACGAGTTTTGCCCTCTTCTTCTCAATGGTCGCCACTGTCAACCTGGTGTACCAGGTTGAGGTCGCGCACCTTAACCCTTTGCAACTCGTGCTGGTTGGGACCGTCCTCGAAACGACGACCTTCCTCTGCGAGGTCCCGACCGGCGTGATCGCAGACGTTTACAGCCGTCGCTGGTCCATTATTATCGGCTCAATTATCATGGGAATCGGCTTTGTGCTCGAAGGTTCGATTCCGCGCTTTGAGACCATTCTGCTTGCCCAAGTCGTCTGGGGAGCCGGATGGACGTTTACGAGTGGCGCCACGGAAGCGTGGTTGAGCGACGAGATCGGCGAGGCGAAGGCGGGGAAAGCATTCCTGCGTGCGTCGCAGTTCAGCCAGTTGGGTGACCTGGTAGGGATTGGTGTAAGTATTGCCCTGGCAAGCATCTTTCTCCAGTTTCCGATCATTGTTGGTGGACTGCTTGTCATCACGCTGGGCATTTTTCAGATGCTTCTTATGCCCGAAACAGGGTTCAAGCTGGCGCCGCGAGAAGATCGCAGTTCGACTCAACATATGCTGGACACGTTCCGCGGCGGACTGGGGATGGTGAGGCGGCGACCCGCCCTGCTCACGATTTTCAGTGCCATCGCGGTTTATGGTGCGTTTACGGAAGGATTTGACCGGCTGTGGACGCCGCACCTGCTGGATCACTTTTCACTACCCACCCTGTGGTCACTCCAGCCGGTAGCGTGGTTCGGTATTATCCGCGCCGCCGGAGTTCTGCTCGCCGTTTTTGCAACCGAGGTCGTACGCCGGCGCGTGGACACGAGCGACAATTCCAGTGTGGCGCGTTCACTACTGGCGATCAGCGTGCTCCTGATCGTGAGTGTAATAGCGTTCGGCATCGTGACCGATTTTGCTTTGGCGTTCATCGTCCTGCTCGCGATCATCCCACTCCGTCGGATGATGGCGCCAATCCAGACTGCCTGGGTTAACCAACGACTCGACTCCAAGGTGCGCGCGACCGTCATTTCGATGAGCAGCCAGTCGGACGCGCTGGGGCAAATCATTGGTGGGCCAATCTTGGGTGCGATTGCGACGATCGCGAGCACGCGGGTTGAAATGGTAGCGGCGGGTCTTGCCTTATTGCCGGTGCTGGTGTTGTACGCGTGGACGTTGAGGCGGGGCGGCGCGGAATCCATTCTCGCCTCGCCGGAACCCATCGCGGACTGATCTCGCAGAGGGCGGAAATGCTGCTTTGTGCTGATGCGTCAAAGGAGTCATCCTGATGAATAATTCGCTCTTCGAAGGTGAATTGGTTCGGCTCGCCTCGCGTGATCCCGAACGCGATGCCGAGATCGAGGCGCAGTGGACGCACGACCCCGAGTATTTGCGGCTGACCGATATGGGGCCTGCTCGCCCGCTCTCGCCGCCTCAGGTCAAGCGAAGGTACGACGCGGACGAACGGGAGAAGAGCCATTTTGTCTTTGCGATCCGCACGCGTGCCGATGACACGATAGTCGGTTTGGTCGCGCTCCGTTGGGTTCAGTGGGCGCATGGTGTAGCCGCGCTGCAAATCGGGATCGGCAAACCGGGTGATCGCGGGCGCGGCTATGGCACGGACGCGCTGAGACTCATTCTGAACTATGCTTTTAACGAACTAAACCTGTTCCGGCTTAACGCGAACACCTTCGAGTATAATGAGAGGGGTATTCATTTTCTGGAGCGCTCCGGCTTTATCGTCGAGGTCCGCCGGAGGCAGGCGATCCATCGCGACGGGCGTCGCTGGGACTCGTTGATCCTGGGCTTGCTCCGCCAAGACTGGGGAAAAAACCGATGAACACACCTCTGTTTCACGGTCAACTGGTCCGGTTGGTCGCTATGAACCCCGAAAAGGATGCAGAGCTCTCGGCGAAATGGTCGCAGGATTCAGAGTTCTTGCGTTTTTTCGATACGGCTCCGGCGCGCCCTTCGCTCAGCCGTAACGGCCGCGAATGGATGGAACAGGCGGGTTCGAAAGAGAACGAATTTCCTTTTCTAGTGCGGACCCTCGCCGACGACCACATGATCGGATATGTCGGACTGGAGGATGTCAGTTGGTCCAATGGTGATGCCTTTGTTGGCATCGCACTGGGAGACCGAAACTATTGGGGGAAAGGGTTCGGTACGGATGCGATGCAGGTGATATTGCGCTATGCATTTTCTGAATTGAACTTGTGGCGCGTTTCGCTTAACGTCTTTGAATACAACCCCCGCGCAATTCGGTCCTATGAAAAGATCGGATTCACGGTTGAGGGACGCTGCCGTCAATACCTCAATCGAGATGGGCAGCGTTGGGATTTAATTTACATGGGCATCCTGAAAGAAGAATGGGAGAAGCGACGCAATGAGTCTCAAACCTAGCATTTTGAAACAACAATTCACGCTCACGGATACTCACCTGCCGCGGGAGTTGGGCGATGGTCTCGTCCTCCGTTCTGCTACGGCCGCCGACGCGGAGCCGCTGGCACAGTTCAATGGGCGGATTCATGGGCGCGACCATTTTGATACTATGGTAGCAGCATGGACGCACGATTTTTGTTCTCAATCGCACCCGGCGGTTGGACCGTCGAATGTGCTCATCGTAGAAGATACGCGCGCGAACAAGATTGTCTCCTCGATGTGTTTGATCCCACAGACCTGGACCTATGCG
>JBLMXX010000400.1:0-13731 GCA_050257995.1 Acidobacteriota bacterium
TTGATCGATTCGTTGCATGAAGATAGGAGAAGAATCGAATGACCGAGTCTACAACGACCATCGACCCAAAATCAATACCAGCCACGGGCAATCGGCTTTATCAAAAGTTTGATCTTGAAGAAGATCGCACGCGTGTCTCGTCACATTACGAGCAAGACCCAGAATTCTTTTACATTCTAACCGGCGGCGGATGGCACACTTACTCTTGCTCATTTTGCGCCGATACAGGGGACATGACCGAGGCGCAGGAGAAAAAACTCGATCTCCTCGCAGAGCGCATGGAACTCAAGCCGGGAATGTACATCCTAGACGTCGGCTGTGGGTGGGGTGGACCGCTGGTTTACTTGTGCAAAAAATACAACGTACGCGGGCTGGGCATTGCGGTCACCGCAAAGCAAATCGTCGAAGCGCAAAAGCGCGCGGCCGCGTACGGCGTGGAGGCCCAATTTCAAGTTATGCACTGGAAAACCTTGCCCGAGGTGGAAACCTTCGATGTCGTCTACAGCGATGAGACAATCGTTCATTTCCAAGACCTGGGCGGCTTTTTTGCCAAATGTCATCAGGTACTCAAATCCGGGCATCTGATGGTCCATAAAGAACTGCATCTGACGCATTCAAGTTACAGCGAGTTGGGTCGGATGAGCGAGTACGTCAACGAGATCTACTCTTACACCGGCAATTACATCCCACTTTATCGAGAACTTGAACTGTTGGATCAAAACGGCTTCCAACTCAAAAACATCACCGAAATCCCAATGGAACATTACCGCAAGACGCTCGACCTTTGGCTCAAGTCCATGTTTGACCATCGCGAGCGAATGAAATCATTGGAGGGAGTTGAGACGTATGAACGTTTTCGCGTTTATTTGAAATCGATGCGCTACCTTTTTACGCATACGGGCATCTTCGGTTTGCACGTCGTCACATCGCGCAAAATAAGTTAGAGCCTGTCGCTTATCACAGGGAAGAATATTTTTATGACCGATTCCACGAACTCCTCCCACCAATCGCCATCCACATCTGATCGCGCGAAGATGTATCAAATTTACGATCTTGCCGAGGACACGCGGCGCTCGGCGTACCAATATGACCAGGACCCTGAATACTATTTCACTCAGAACGGCGGCGAGTGGCATGTTTATTCTTGCTCGCTGTGGGAACCCGGTTTTACCATGACACAGGCGCAGGAAAAAAAGCTCGACAAAATGGCAGAGCTGATGAAGTTAAGGCCGGGCATGCACATTCTCGACGTGGGCTGCGGCTGGGGTGGGCCGTTGGTGTACTTATGCCGGAGATATAACGTGACCGGGCACGGTATTGCCGTCGCGCCGAACCAAATCGCCGCTGCAAAAGCGCGCGCCGCACGTTATGGTGTAAATGCAACTTTCGAATTGCTGCATTGGCAAAACCTGCCGGAGAGTGAGCGCTACGATTGCATATACTCAGATGAAGTCATCACGCATTTTCCCAACCTGGGCGAATTCTTTACCAAGTGTTGGAAGCTGCTCAAGTCCGGGGGGTCCATGGCACACAAAGAAGTGCATCTCAGCCACTCCGGCTATGCCCAATTGACTCCGCTGAACCAACGTGCAATTAAAGTCATTGCGTTCACGGCGAACTATATAACACTGCATCAGGAGTTAAAGCTGTTGGATCACAGCGCCTTTCGACTTGAGAGTATTTACGAGATCCCGATGGTGCATTATCAGAAAACGCTCGACGAATGGCTAAAGAATATTTTTGATCATCGTGAACATTTGAAAGCGATCACGAGCCCTCGGTGGTATGAAGATCAACGCGCCTTTATCAAGGCGTGCCGCTATATTTTCACGCATACCGAAAACTGCCGTCTCGACATTGTCGCTTCGCGGAAAATGAGTTGAGATAGAAGGAGATCAGGCGAGTGGCACTTGACATGACCGAGGTCACCCAGGAAATTGAAGCACAGCGTCCACCCTATCCAGCCGGGCTTCTCAGCCGGCAGGAAAAAGACCGTCTCATCGAGCGGGGGCTGGTCGGCTTGTACCGTTGGTACACCGCGCGGTCACAGACGACGCGCAATTGGAATCCAGACAAATCATTCAACTGGCGCGCACTCCACACCAATCACTCGTCAGAATTGAACAGGATCATCGAAGGGTATTTCGCGGTCGAACAATATGTCCCGGATTACGTGAGCAAAGTGCTTGACCTTGTTCGTACGAGTCACGGTCGGTCGCATTTTCAAATTCGCTGGGGCTCGGAAGAAGAGAAACATTCGGACACCTGGTTGAACGCGGTGCTCTTTCTCCGTCATCGCAGGCCCGAATGGATCGAAGCGTATAAGAACAATTTGCGCAGTAAGGTGTGGCGATTGCCATATGATGAGCCACTACACATGGCTTTTTACGCAGTCATCCAAGAACGCGCTACACAGATAAATTATCTCAACACGGCGCGGGTCGCACAGGGCAAGAGCGATAACGCGGAATTTGCAAATGATCAAGACCCGATACTGGCTGAGGTCGCGCAAACGATCGCAGTGGACGAAGCGGCTCACTACGCGTTCTATGTCGAAGTCGCGCGCTTGTTCCTCTACTATTATCCGGCTCGAGCGCTTGAGGCGCTCGCCGATGTTGTCCAAACTTTTGCGATGCCGGCGATGGATATTATCCCGAACTTTCAAGAATTTTATGAAGCCGTCTATCGTACAGGTGTTTACGGCAGCGCACGCACGTACGCACGCGATGTCCTTCAAGCGGCACTTGACACACTCGGCGTCGCCGGTCGTCGAGCGCTCATCGAAGGCGTCAAACGCTTCCGCCAAGTCCCCGATCAAGATGGTAATTTGCGCGACACGGCGGTCATGGACACGCTGGATTATGGCACTGTACAAACCATGGTGCGGCAATTATTTGGACGCATTGAAGAGTACGAACGTGAGGTGGGCTTTGCAGAAATCGATCCAACGCGCTTTGTGTCGAGCGGCCTGAACGCAAGCGGTGCATGACCAGAGGCCGAAATGTAACGCGCAAGTCATAACGTTATGGGAATCTACTCACGCGAGCCAGGACTGCTTCTAGAGAGGTATGGTATAGAGTCGTGACACGTATTAAAAGCCTCATCCTGCCGGGCACGTTCCTTGTCCTCGCGACATGGCTCTTCGCCTGCAGCGAGATTCCACCTACGGTCATCCCGGTCACAGCGGAACCGGACAGCACGCCAACTCTATTTTCAACGGATACCCCGACCCTCCCACCGACGCCCACCCCACCCAATCCGCTCACCATAGACAGCATGCGGTCGCGCGCATATCTCGGCAGCGATATCACCCTCGAACAAAAACTCACGGCGGGTTCCAATTACAGCCGCTATATTGCCTCTTATGTTTCCGACGGGCTGAAAATCTTTGCTCTGCTGACCGTCCCAAACGGGACGCGACCCCGAACCGGGTGGCCCGTCATCATATTCAATCACGGATACATCCCGCCGTCCCAGTACAAGACGGCGGAGCGCTATGTCGCATATGTCGATGCCTTTGCCCGTAACGGATACATCGTCTTCAAGTCCGACTATCGCGGGCACGGGAATTCGGAAGGAGAGGCACTGGGGGGTTACGGGACGCCCGACTATACGATTGATATCCTCAATGCCCTTGCCGCTATGAAGAAATTTAGAGATGCGGATCCAAACCGTATCGGGATGTGGGGACACTCGATGGGAGGACAGGTGACTCTGCGCGCGATGGTGGTGAGCAAAGAAATCAAAGCGGGCGTCATCTGGTCCGGTGTCGTCGGGTCCTATACCGACTTGCTTTATCATTGGCGGTCCACGGCGACACCCATCCCCAGTCTCATCACGGGACGCCGCTGGCGCGATTCCTTCATTGACCAATACGGAGCGCCAGATCAGAATCCGGTCTTCTGGGATTCTATTTCCCCGAATGCGTACCTAGCGGACATCTCTGGTCCAATCCAGCTTCACCACAGCACCACCGACGCCAGCGTCCCTTACCAATTTTCGGAAGAACTCAACCAAGAACTGGTCGCGGCTGGAAAGACGGTCGAATTCTACGGGTACCAGGGGGACGATCACAACCTCTCCAAGAACCTGGTGCTGGCGCTTCAGAGGTCCGTCGCCTTTTTCGACCGGTTTGTGAAGAAATAACCGGTCGCGTCCAAATCCAATCGCATCACCCCCTCATCCCATGACCCCGCCGCCCGACCGTCCCAGTCTCTGGCACCATCCAGACTTTATGAAACTTTGGGCCGGTCAGACGATCTCAGAGGTTGGTTCGCGGATAACCCGTGAAGGGCTTCCGTTGGCTGCCGTGCTGACACTCGGCGCCACTCCCACCCAGATGGGTTGGCTTGCAGCGGTCGGTTCATTGCCCGTTCTGCTCCTCGGGCTGTTTGCCGGTGCATGGGCGGATCGCTTGCGCCGTCGTCCCATCCTGGTCCTCGCCGACCTGGGACGCGCACTGCTGCTCCTGACGATCCCACTCGCGGCGATGCTCGGCACTCTGAGCATGGTCCAGCTCTACATCGTCATCGCGCTAGCGGGAATTCTCTCGGTCTTTTTTGACATCGCCTACGGGGCTTATCTGCCCTCATTGGTGGGACGTGACTATATCGTCGAGGGTAACCAGAAACTTGCATTGAGCGGCTCTACCGCCGAAGTGCTGGGTCCGAGCCTCGCGGGGTTCCTGGTCCAGTTGATCACCGCACCGATGGCGATTCTTCTCGACGCGTTATCGTTCCTGGTTTCTGCGATTTCCGTTGGATCCATACGTAAGGCAGAACAACCATCTCTGTCCCCTCATCCGCGCCAGCACATCGCTCGCGAGATCAAGGAGGGACTAGACGTCGGGTTCGGGCATCCAGTCCTGCGGGCATTGATCGGAATGGAAGGAACCTCCGCCTTCTTTGGTAATTTCTTCGGCACCTTGTACGGCTTGTACGCTATCCGCGAATTAGGTCTGGGCGCGGCGGCACTTGGCGCTACGATCACGTTTGGCGGGCTCGGGGACCTCGCCGGAGCGTTTCTCGCGAGCCGCCTGCCGCGCCGGTGGAGGCTGGGAAAAATCCTCATTGGCTTGCTCGTCTTCAAGAGCGGGGCTTCGATGCTGATTCCGCTCGCGGGCGGCTCGCCCTGGACTGCCCTGATAATGCTCATGATGGCGCAACTATTCGGCGATGGAGCGCGAACGATTTATGACATCTATGCGGTGAGTTTGCGTCAAACGATCACGCCGGATCATTTGCTGGGGCGCGTAAACGCCTCTCTTCAATTTTCCATTGCAGGGCTCGGGCCAATCGGCGCCCTTCTGGGAGGCATCCTAGCGGAAACAATTGGGATAAGACCAACGCTGGCGATAGCAGTGCTAGGTGGACTGTTTGCCGCTGCCTGGCTGGTCCTGTCGCCTATTCGAAACATGGTCGAGTTGCCGCCTCCCATTGCCACACCCGCCTTTGACTCGACGCCCGATAATGGGTAAAATGGGCACAATCATGGAACAATCGCAATTACCGGCTCAGCGCCCACAGCCGCGCCGACCGCGCGGGCGCTCACGGTCGATGTCTCCATCCGTTTTTGCCCTGTATACGCTCCTCGCGCTCGTCATCGTCCTCATCACTCTCTTCGCTTCCTATGAAATCTTTATTCGCGATCGCGTGATCCTCGGCGTCAGCGTCTTTGGGCAGTCGATGGCCGGCTCGACGCGTGCCGAAACGCGGAAACTCCTGCAGGATAAATTCGGAAATCCCGATGCCATTCTCAAACGCAGCGGCGGGCAACCCATTATCCTCCGAGACGGCGAGCGTTCCTGGCGGGCGTGGCCCTGGGAACTGGGGCTGCGAACCGACTTTGGCCCCGTGGCCGACAGCGCCATCCTGCTCGGTCATCGCGGCTCATTTCTTGCAAACCTGATCGAGCAAGCGCGCTGTGCACTCGCGGGCTGTGACATCGGTTTGGAGGCGCGCTTTGACGTTAACATTGCCCAGGCCTACCTGAGTTGGCTTGCGCCCCAAGTGGACCAACCCGCCCACGATGCTTCTGTTCGAGTTGAGGGATTGCGCGTCATCGCCACTCCGGCACAGAACGGCCGTGACCTCGATGGCAAGACGATGGTTGAACGAATGCGGCAACGCATCCTCGGCGGCGGACAAGGGGATATACCCCTTGCCTTTCTGGAAACCACCCCACTCCTCACAGACACCGAAACGGCAAAGGCGCAAGCCGAGGCAATTTTGGCCGCGCCAATGATGCTGACATTCAATGGTCGCTCCTGGGCGATTGATCAGGCAACACTGGCGACCATGATTTCCATTCGCCCACAACAAAGTGCGGATGGCAAATTGCGCCTTGTCACCTCACTCGATCATTCCCGGCTGGTGGCTTCTATCAAGCCTCTGGCCAATGACATCAATCAGCCGGCGCGCGATGCGCGGTTCCATTTCGACCCGGACACGAAAACCCTGACCCCGATTGTGACCAGCCAGTATGGTCAGATACTCGATCCGGAAGCGGCGGCGAAGCAGATCGAGCAGCACATGTTAGCGGTCGCTTCGCGCGTGCCTGGCGTAGCAAGCCCTCTGGAAATGCTCAACTCGCGCGTGGTCGCGCTCCCGGTCAGTATCGTCAAGCCGACCATCGCGATGGAAGATGCCGCCAAATTCGGGATCAAGGAATTGGCTGGCCAGGGCGTAAGCAATTTCAAAGGATCACCCGCAGGACGAATTCAAAATATCCGCACCGCCGCCGCACAATTCGACGGCATCGTCGTCGCGCCCGGCGGCACCTTCTCCTTCGACCAGTACCTGGGCGATGTCGTCGAAGCGAACGGTTATGACGATGCCTATGTGATTTTTGCCGACCGCACGGTGCTAGGACCGGGCGGCGGAGTTTGCCAGGTCTCTACAACCTTGTTTCGCGCCGCTTTCTGGGGCGGCTACCCGATCGCCGAGCGCTGGGCGCATGCCTATCGGGTCGGCTATTACGAGCCGCCGGTCGGTCTGGATGCAACGGTTTTTGCGCCGAGCGTGGACCTGAAATTCAGGAACGATAGCGATACTTTTCTGCTGATCGAACCGGTCTTTGATCTGAAGAAGACAACCCTGACGTTCAATTTCTATGGCACCAAACCGAACCGCACCGTCGAAATGCAGGATCCGGTCGAGGAAAATGTCGTGCCGCACGGACCGGCGATTTACACACCCGACCCCACTTTAAAAAAAGGGGTGACCAAGCAAGTAGACTTTGCTCATGACGGGATGGACGTGACGATCTGGCGCACGATCAAGGTAAACGGGCAGGTGGTCAAAAAGGATAAATTCTTTAGCCGCTACGATCCCTGGGTAGCGCGCTATATGGTGGGAACAAAACAATAGGAACGGGCGGGGCATGCCCCGCCCGTTTTTTATTCGCTCGGCGATGGGGGGATTGACTGATTTTCAGTAGAATGATACAGTCCGCCGCAGATTAGCGTATTTTTTACCTGACGATTGGGCAAGACCGCGTGTATCATTCGTCGCATTCGGATTGGCTAGAAAACCGCCAGAGTGAGTGATGATGGAATCCACTTCGACAAGAGCGAATCCAGATGCCCGTTCACAAACCCCCGATGATCGTGTACTGCTTAGCACGCGGCTCGTTGCCGCGTTCGTAATCATAATTTTGGCCCTGGCGGTCTGGGTCCTCTACCTGTACCCCGATCAGACCGACCAATTCTTCGCCTGGACGATCAAACCCCGGATGACGTCGTTTGCAATGGGCGCCGGTTATGCCATGGGCGCGTACTTTTTTGCCAGGGTCTTGACTTCACCGCGTTGGCATCGCGCCGCGTTGGGCTTTATACCGATTACGGTTTTTACCATCTTTATGCTTCTGGCGACCCTGCTACATTGGGACCGCTTTCATCAAGGCACACTTTCCTTTGAGTTGTGGTTCGTGGTCTATGTGATCACGCCCTTTCTGGTCCCTCTGATTTGGCTACGGAATCGTGGCGCCGACCCGGGTACGCCGGAATCCGGTGATTTGATCGTGCCATTGCTGGTCCGCCGGGCGGCCGGCATCGCCGGTCTTGCCGTGACTCTCTTCGGGATCCTAATCTTTCTCATTCCCGATTTAGCTATTCGTATCTGGCCGTGGCAGCTCACGCCGCTTACCGCGCGCGTGCTCGCGGGCTGGTTGATGCTGCCGGGCATCGGGGGCTTGGTCTTGTCTCGTGAAACGCGGTGGAGTGGGGGGTGGCGCCTGATGGTGGAAGCCGTGACCCTCGGAGCGGTCCTCTTTTTTATCGGCGTAGCGCGGGCATGGAGCGATTGGCAGTTCACGAATCCACTGAATGGGCTGATATTGGTTTTCCTCGTGCTTTCACTCGTGCTGATGCTTCTGCTATTCGTCCGAGTTGAGACAATGCGGCGGACTCTATCGAAAAGGATAGCGACCGGATAACACACTGACGATTGAAATCGTCACTACCAGAAGCGAAATCGTAGTAACGACTTGAGTCGTTACCCCAAGTGAAAAATTAGAAATTACCGAAAGTCTCGCATTTGTTACAGGGGCAGGCACAGGGCCTCCCTTCATTTTATGGCACGTGCCACAGCGCCAGGCAAGTGGCTGAGCTGGCTGCGCATCATCTTCCTGTAACTTGACGCACCATCTGAGACTGCGTTCAACGCACCCTGCAATGCCCCACTCTTTACAAACATCCGGTAAGCAAGATGTGGGAGGCGATAGAAAATCTGCGTGATGAGCCACGCATAACGGAAATCGGAATTGATTTCGGCGTTAATTCTCCGGGTGTAGGAAGATAATCCGGTTGCGAGCGTCCTCTCATCGTCGCTCGTCTGAAACGACTTGGCCACTTGCTCTGCCGCGATCTGGCCGCTCCGGATGGCATAGTAAATACCCTCTGCGGTAAATGGGTCCACGAGCCCTGCCGCGTCGCCCACCAGCAGTACACGCGGTGCGTGATACCCTTCGAACCGGCCGCCCAGCGGAACACGATGCCCCCGCACGAAGCGCGCCTTGGCCCCACGCAAAGACGGTTCTGCCGCTATATAGCGCGCCAGTTCTGCGCGTAGGTCTGTGCTGTGCCCGGGTCGGATAAGGTCGCCGATGCCTACGGAGAGATGCTCTGCTTTTGGGAAAATCCACGCGTAACCCCAAGGGATGGCGCCAAAGTCCAAATGCAGCGCCCCACGCCATTCTTCCAGCGCCGTATTGGGAGCATCCATTTCCGCTTCCAGCGCAACGCCCATGCGCCGGTGTGCCGGAAACGCCGCGGACCGCCGCACTATTCCATTGACGCCGTCCGCGCCGATGACCAATTTGCCCCGCTCGATTCCGGTGCGCGTGGTGACACTCACACCGTCGTCATCGACAATGACCTTAGAAACCGGTTGGGCATCGCGTAATTCTGCCCCTGCCTGCACCGCTCGCTCCGCCAACAGCGCGTCAAACTTGTCGCGCATGACACACCACGCTTCAGAGGTAATCATACGCGTCCGCTCATTCCCGTACGCCAACGACACCTCGCGAACCGTGTTTTCAATGGTCGGGGAGAAATCAAACGCGAGCACGCTCTGCACTTTGGCGGTTAGTCCGCCGCCGCATGGCTTGTAACGTGGTATTTTTTCTTTCTCCAGCACCAGCACCCGCAATCCGCTATTCGCTAGCCCATATGCCGCGGACGAACCGCCCGGTCCTGCCCCGACGACAATGGCATCCCATTCAAAAGTCATATTGCCCCTCTAAATCAAAATACGGCTCGATGTCTACAGCCGTATTTTACACAGAATCTAATGAATCCTCTAGGCCTGTTCCTGGCGCAAATCGATTACCGGATTCCTCCCAGATTTTGCAGCGCCACCCGGATGCGCTCTTCCGTGGTCTTGGCGCTAGACGGGACCGCTTGCGCTGCCCGCGCCGCTTCCGCAGCACTATAGCCGAGATTGATAAGGGCGTTCAAGACGTCCTCATCTGCCGGCGTCAACTCTCCCATCTCGCCGAGCCCGCGCACGTCGATCTTGTTTTTGAGTTCCAGCACCAGCCGCTGGGCCGTCTTTTTGCCGATGCCAGGCATGGTCGTCAGCACTTCAATATTCCCCTGTGCAATCGCCAGCCGCAGAGTATCCGACGATGCGGCAGACAAGACCCCGAGCGCGACCTTGGGACCGATTCCACTCACCGTCAACAGAGTTTCGAACAAGCGCAATTCATCTTCGGTCGAAAATCCATAGAGGGAGAGATCATCCTCGCGCACATGTAAATGCGTAAATAGATACACATCGCTGCCCACCGCACCCAGGTCCGCGAGGATACGGATGGGCACGCGGACCCGAAACCCGACGCCGCCCACGTTGACGATGATACCATCGTCCGCGCGAAGCTGCAGCTTGCCGTGGAGGGTAGCAATCATTTGTGAGTGACCTTTGACCTCATCTGATCAGTTTGCTCAAACGCGCGCTGTGCGCGTGACAAATCGCCATCGCGAGCGCGTCGGCTGCATCGTCCGGCTGTGGAATCGAGTCCAGGCGCAGCAGCATTCTCACCATTTGTTGAATTTGCATTTTTTCGGCGCGCCCATAACCGACTACCGCCTGTTTGACTTCCAGCGGTGTATACTCGTGAATTTCTAGCTTGTGCTGGGCGGCGACGAGCAAAGCAACACCGCGTGCCTGACCGACAGACAACGCGGTGCGGACATTTTTGCTGAAGAACAGCTTTTCGACCACAGCATCCGTGGGCTGATATTTGGAGATCAACCCGCTCAGTTCGCGATAGATGTGTTCCAGGCGGCGCGACAAAGCCCAATCCGACGGGGTCGTGATAGCTCCAAATCCGACCAGTTCCAACTCCTGACCATCGCTTGCAATGATACCATACCCCGTAATCGCCGTGCCCGGGTCGACGCCGAGGATAATCATCCCATCCGCAGCCCCCACGCGGGCAGGGTCGGCAGACGCCGGGGTCACGCGGGATTTAGGCGTGCTCTTTGACATTCTCGAATTTGGTCATCACGGCGTCGCTAATATCGAGGTTCGTGAACACTTTCTGCACGTCGTCGTGTTCTTCAAGCGCTTCCATCAACTTCATGGTTTGGACGGCCTGATCATCGCTGACCGAAGCGGGGTTCTTGGAAATCCAAGCGATTTCCGCCGAAGTGATCGGGATCTTGCGCTTTTCCAGCGCATCTCTAAGCGCCTTGAGCTGCTCCGGCGCCGTGTACGCATCGACTTCGTTTCCATCTACCTTCACGTCGTCCGCACCGGCATCGATGAGCTCAAGCGCGAGCTCGTCCGGGTCCTTGCCATTCGCTTCGAGTGTAATGACACCTCTTTTTTCAAACATCCACGCGACGGCATTCGAGGAGGCCATATTGCCTCCACTGCGCGTGAAAATGTGTCGCACATCCGAGGCAGCGCGGTTGCGGTTGTCGGTGAGAACCTGGACGAGCAGCGCGGTACCCCCCGGACCGTACCCCTCATACATGATATCCTCGAGTTGGCCGCCTTCGCCCAATTCGCCGGTCCCTCGCTTGATGGCGCGCTCTATGTTATCTTTGGGCATATTGTTCGAACGCGCCTTGTCCACGGCCAGTCGCAGGGCAAAATTGGAGTTGGGATCGCCACCCCCCTCGCGAGCAGCAATCGCGATTTCACGCCCCAGGCGCGTGAACATCGCGCCTTTTTTGACGTCCGCGACGCCCTTCTTGCGCTTGATCTGTGCCCATTTGGAATGTCCGGACATTTTATCGTCCCTCCCGTCACTTCACTAATACGGCTTTATTATACCACGCGATACAGAAATCATAAAGTAGAGACGTAGCGGCGCTACGTCTCTACTTGGCATCGGGTCCCAGCATCAACTTTAACTGGCGCGCAGTATCGATCCCTTGCCCACGATAGTGGTTATTGGCAAAGACAAAGGTCCTTTCGGCCTGATGATTCAAGGTTTCGATCTTGGGGGTCCATTCCCTCAGCTCTTCCGGTTTGTATGTATAATCATAGCGCTCGTAGGCCTGCTCGTGCTGCCACCATTTCTGGTAATTTCGACCGTGGAAACGTACATAGGCGACCGCGGCGGTCGCCTGCGCAACCGGTGGCAGCAATCCCTTGAGCTGCGGCTCATCCACACAACAAAACCCAAGCTCCTGTTCCCGCATCATCGAGAACGTTTCGTCGGTCAGCCAATTTGCATTTCGGAACTCGACCACGACGGGCAGATCGCGCCAATAGGATCGGAACGCTTTCAGGTACTCGACGTTCTCCGGCGTATTATGAAAGGATGCCGGGAATTGAGCGAGCACGGCGCCGAATTTCTTTGCTTCGATCAGCGGGTGCAGGGATTCGACAAATTTCGCAAACAGCGCGGGGTCGGCATCGCGCGTGTGCGTCATTTCCTGTGTGGCTTTGATGGTGAAGAGGAAATCGGGAGGGACTTTGGCCGCCATCCCTGCCAGGGTGCGGGGGCTGGGCATCCGGTAGTACGTAAAGTTGATTTCCAATGTGTGGAACTCTTTGGCGTAAAAGCCAAGCCAGTCCTTCTTGTCCAATCCTTCGGGGTAATACGGCCCGACCCAATCATCGTACGAAAAACCACTTGTCCCTACATAGATCATAGTAGTACCATTCTAGCCTTGCGATTCACGAGTTCTGAATGGCAGGTCAACAACCCATTTATAAATCGCAAGTCATAGAGTGAGATGCCTCGGTCTGACACGGCACTTCTCAGCGCGAATAATCGCATAAATGAGGTCTGCCGTCTCGTCGAGAGCATCGTCTTCATTTACAATTGCATAGTCGAACTTGTCGACCTCATTCATTTCTAGACGCCCCGCGTGCAGGCGGATGCGCAGATATTCTTCCGGCTCGGTCCGGCGCTTGCGCAGACGCGCTTCCAACTTCTCAATGGATGGGGGCAGCATGAAGATAAAGACGGCATCGGGGACAAGGCGCTTGAGAGTTGCCGCACCCTGGACGTCGATGCGCATGATCACATCTTGTCCGCGCGCGAGCGCTTCTCTCACTTCGCGCCGAGAGTTCCCGTAATCATACCCATACACCACAGCTCGTTCCAGAAACTCGCCGCGCTGTTCCATCTCCCCAAACTGTTCTTGGGTGACAAAATGATAATCCACACCTTCGACCTCTTCTGCCCGCTTGGGACGCGTGGTGTTTGTCACCAGGAAATAAAAGGGGTAGTTCAGTTCACGCATTCGCTTCAGCGCCGCATCTTTGCCCACGCCGGACGGGCCGGAGACGATGACCAGCAGCGGTGGATGTTCGAGCAGTGCTACATTATCATCCATTCAGAGTTTCCCCGAGTCCCCCGGCTCCTCCGGGGAGATCGTTCTTGCCTTTCCACCGGCACGGCGACGGATCTTGGTCTTGCCCACATGCTCCGGAGCGCCCAGGCGCACAATTCGTCGAGCGTGATCCATTCCAGCCGTTACGCTCGACGAATCGACGATCAGGGGCGAGTGTGCGATGACCAATTCGTAATCCACCGCACGGTGCGGGGTGACGATGACCACGGCATCACTGCCGCGGAGAGCCTGGCGCGTGAGCGGCACCGATTTTAATTCGATCTGCTGGGGCTGGAATACATCACTGCCAACCCGAAAGACAGGCACGTATGGGTCATGATAACGCACCAGGGCTCCCCGTTCGAGCAAAAGCTCTATCACTCGCTCTGCCGGCGAATTGCGTGCGTCGTCGACATCACGTTTGAAAGAAACCCCCA
>JBLMXX010000401.1:0-7110 GCA_050257995.1 Acidobacteriota bacterium
TCGACTTCACGGGTCTCGGCACACAGGACCACGTTCTTCAAAGTGGAAGGCAGGATCTGTCCTCGCACGGCGAGGACGCGAGAGGATTGGAGCAGCGCGCTCTCAAAATCCCCTGTGATGCCCGCCATCGCGGCGATGAAAAGATTGCCAAAGGAATGACCGCTGAGCCCGTCGCCCTCCCCGAAGCGGTACTGAAACAACTGCGTCATCAACGGCTCGGAATCCGCCAGCGCGGCAATACATTGCCGGAAATCACCCGGTGGCAGAACGCCGAGTTCACGCCGCAGGCGGCCCGAGCTTCCGCCGTCGTCGGCAACGGTCACAATGGCGGTCAGATTGTCCGTCTTGTCCTTCAGTCCGCGTAGCAGCGTCGAGAGTCCCGTCCCGCCACCGATGACGACGATCCGGGGTCCCTTTGCGCGCGCGCGTTTCCGGTACAATGTTTCGATAACGCTCGTATCGTTCCCCACAAAAGCCGAAAGAAGCGATTCACTCAATTTGACGATGGATAAGACGACCAGCCCGAATCCAAGCAGTCCAAAGAGGATACCGCGTTCAACGCGGGGGATAAATTGCAGGGTCAGATAGAAGAAAACGCCAGGCAGAGCTGATTCACGGTAGAGTTGGACCAGGATATAACCGAAACCAAGTCCCAGTATGGTCACTCCAAATGTCAACAACACGAGCCAGCGTTTGACGCCCAATCCGAGGTAAAGCCATTTCCATGCCGAACTCTTTATAAAACGCGAAATATAGTTCATTCGACCGGCTTTCCAATTTCAAACATGCCAGTCAATTATAGCCCAAGCCCCGACAAATTACAAATGGAATTTGCCCTCCGCCTTTATTCTCCTGCTCTCTCGATACTCAGGTACCTCGATCATCGGCGGACGCTCGCGCGCACGGATGTCTGCCACGTCTAGCTGGAATTCATTGCTCTCGTATCGAATCAGCTTCATGCTTTTGTTCAATTCTTCCACCAGTTCCACGCCGCGGTCCCGCCCAACCCGGGCAAGCACCACCTGGATGATCTCGAAAGACATTTTGCTCAGAGCCGTAATAGACTGGTTCCGGTGCACTCGCTCTTCCAGGTCGACTTGTCCGATCCGGCTCAGGCCGAACTTGCCCAGGATGTCGATCAGCAAGCCCATCTCGACGCCATAGCCGACGAAGAAAGGGACGCGCTCCAATGCTTCCCGCCGTCCCGCGTACTCACCTGAAAGCGGCTGGACAAAACCGGACAACTCGGGATAAAAGAGGTTCAGCAGCGGTCGGGCCGTGAGTTCAGTCACGCGACCGCCGCCGCGTGCGTCGGTCTTGCCGCCCGTGCGCAGGGGCCGCTGATAAAATCCCTTAACATAGACCAGGCGCGGCTCACGGATGAGTGGGCCGAGTATCCCATATACAAAGCGAGGATGGATATTGACAATGTCCGTATCGATCCATGCAACCAAGTCCCCGCGCAGGATATACAGACTGTTCCACAAGGCTTCGCCCTTTCCATGCCACATTCCGGGGGACCCTTTCTCGTACCGTGTCAGCACTTCGGGATGTTTTACCACCGGCACGCCTAGGCTCTTGGCGATTTCGACGGTGCGGTCGGTTGAATTAGAGTCGATGACGACAATCTCATCCAGCAGCGGATACTGCTGCATAAAGCGAGCGCGCACCATCTGGATAATCTTGCCGATGGTCTTTTCCTCATTCAGCGTCGGCAATCCAAGACTGGCGGTCAAGCCCTGTTTTTCTTTCAGTTCGACCAGCCGCTTTAAATCCTGAAACTCGCGCGCGTGGAACGTGTTCTCGGCAAACCATTTATCGACAATCACCGAAATGGTATAGTCGACCGGCGGTCCGGCAGGGGGTTCCGGCGTGGGATATGAATAAAGCGTGTGCGCCGCTCGCACGACCAGCGCCGGTGCGTGGCATGTCCCCAGCACCTCTGTCGCAATCCTGCCAATCGGCGGATCCTCCGCGGAGGCATTTGCCGCCGCGCCCATGACGATCAACTGGTGGTTGTGGGCGGCTTGGGTAATCGACCGCAGTGGAGCGCCGCGCGCGTTCACCCAGTGCGTGACCTGCGGCAACTGGCTGAGCCGCTCCAGAAAGCTCTCGTAATACTTGTCAGCCTGCTCGGTGGGGCTGGCGTGCAGGACTGTGATCTGCCCGCGGCATGCATCGGCCAGTGCGAGTGCGAGGCGCAGAGCGAGCGCCGCGTAGGGGCCCCCGCGAATGGGAAGGAGGATGCGCGGTCTGCCTTTCGGAAAGGGAGGTTTGACGACGCAGAGATCACAAGGCAAGGCACTCAGCCAGTCCTGCGGCGGAGTGTTCTTCCAGTGCAAGACGACGAGGGGGACCCTTTCCTCGCCGATCGTTTTTTTCAGCTCACGCCAGATATTATGGGCGACGCGAACAATGACCTGGGCACCGATCTTCTCGCCATGTGGCTCGATGGACTCTCGCAAGTGACGCGCATCCAGAGCGCCAGCGCTGAGGGATTTCGCTTCATCGATGCCGACCAGACCCAGGACGGCGAGAGTGCCTGGCGCACCTGCAAACGCCTCTCCAAACGGCAACAGAGACTGTATTTCGGCAAGGGACGTGCCGGCAATCAGAACGCGGATTTCATTCGGCATCCACTATTGCTCCAATGAGGTTGCGGGTTTGATGACCAGCGGTTCAATCTGCTCTGAAAAGATTCGCTCCCACGCGTACTCGGTGAGCACGCGCTTTTTCAAGCGATAGCCCGGGTCTCGGGCGAGGAACCCGGCGATTTGCACCGCCGCCTCTGGCGGGGGCTCGCCGGGCGCGAGAAAATGGGCATTGTCGAGTGCGGATTCTCGAAAGGGTCTTAGGTCAGAGCAAAAGATGGGGAGGCGCGACAAGCCGGCTTCAAGGATAGGTATCCCAAAACCCTCGCGTTCACTTGGAAAGACCAACACATCAGATAGCAGAAACAAATCGCGCAAGGCGGCATCGTCCACAGTCCCGAACTCGTGCAGGAATATCACAGCCTCTTCTAGTCCCCGCATTTCTCGGAGGGAACGCAGTTGTTCAACGTATGCTGCATTGGTTGGATTGTGTGGGCCGGGTGGACCCGACACCACAAGTTTTGCAGGCCATCCTTGATCCCGGAGTGCTGCTGTTATCTCGATCGCGTACTCGGCGTTTTTGCGGCGGGTCAGACGCGCCGGCAGGAGAAGCAGTGGGGCTGCATCAAGTAATGCCAAGTCCCGCGCCCAGCGCGCCATCTGGGATGAAACGCCCAGAAACGCGAAGGGGTCAAGACCAGGAGGCACGATCCTAATATTACCGGAGATCCCCCACAGTTTACCTAATTCTTCCTGCCGCTCCGCCGATACGACGACGTATTGCACTCCCGGCCAGGGGACACGGATCAAATCCCACGGATAGCCCGCATGCACCTCACCGGCGTACTGAGGATCCGACCAGGCGAAATCGTGGCACCACGCGATGATTTCACCGCGCCCACTATCAGCCAACAGTTTGAGCGCGGCGGTCAGCGCGAGATTTTTATGGAGCGACAGGACATTGTGGACAATCAGGCAAAGCCGGGCGCCGGGCGGGTCCGCTAGCCCCAGGAGTTCGCCGTGCAATTCGCGCACAAGATGGTGAAAGCGCTCACTGACAATGCCACGCGCCAGTTCCGCATTGACCTCAAGCACGCGCGCAGAACTGGACCCGGCATGGGCGATGATGTGCACCGGCACGCGCGGGTCAAAGCCCTCGCCGCGTCCGGCGACCACCTCGACGTTGTAGCCATGGTCGGCAAAAAGGCGCGCGTGTGCGGCAATGGTGGTTTCCACTCCGCCAATGGTCGGTGGCGCGGCATAGTGCAGAATGGCAATGCGAGGTTTGTTCATCGGTCATCCTGCAAAGCAAATCGATTACGGCGAAATATCGAGCCACAGAAATTCGTAGGGCTGAAGGCGTAAAGTATAGGACTCACGCGAAATCGAGGGGCAAACCTGGTCGGTCAGCACATTTGTGGGCATTCTTCCGCCAAACGCGCCAAGGTCGAGCCTGGTCTCTTGCAGCTTGTCCGAAAGATTGTTCACCACGAGCATTGTCGCATCCTGGTGTTGGCGAGTGTAGGCGAGGATAGACCGATTGGCTGGCAAGAGGAACTTGCAATCACCGCGTCCAAATACGGGATGCCGCCGCCGGACGGCAATCTGGTGTTTGATGGTCTGCAAAATTGAATCCGGGTCAGCCCTCTGGGACTCGACATTCACGCGGGCATAGCCATAGACCGGGTCCTGCACGACGGGAGCATAGAGGCGTGTCGAAGGCGCGTTGGAAAAGCCGCCGTTCTCGAACGCGGACCACTGCATCGGAGTGCGAACGCCATCCCGATCTTTGAGCCAGATGTCGTCACCCATACCGATTTCGTCACCATAATATAGGATGGGCGAGCCGGGTAGCGTAAAGAGCAAGGAATCGGCTAGCCGTATCTTGCGAGGGTTGTTGTCAAGAAGCGGGGCAAGACGACGACGGATGCCGAGGTTCAGGCGCATCCGCGGCTCGGGCGCGTAATGGTCCCACATCCATTCACGTTCTTCCGGCGTGACCATTTCGAGCGTGAGCTCGTCGTGATTGCGCAGAAATGTACACCATTGACAATCAGGGGGGATGGGGGGTGTTGCTGCCGAAATTTCGACGACGGGCGTGCGGTCGGCGCTTTTCAGCGCCATAAAGATACGCGGCATAATGGGGAAATTGAACGCCATTTGAAATTCGTCGCCGTTGCCGAAATAAGCGACTGCATCTTGAGGCCACTGGTTCGCCTCGGCCAGCAGCAACTTGCCCGGATAATGGTCGGAAACGAACCGGCGGACCTGTTTCAGGTATTCATGCGTTTCTGGAAGATTTTCGCAGTTGGTCCCCTCACGTTTGAAAAGATATGGGACGGCATCGCAACGAAAGCCGTCAATTCCCATCTCCAGCCAAAACTTGATAATGTCGATCATCTCTTCCCGGACGATCGGGTTGTCGTAATTCAAATCGGGCTGTTGTGCATAAAAGCGATGAAAAAAGTATTCGCCCGATGGGGGGTCGAATTGCCAGTTGGACTTTTGGGAGTCGACGAAGATGATGCGCGCTTCTCTAAATTTCCGGTCTGTTGCACTCCATAGATAATAGTCACGCTTTGTAGAGTCTCGCGCCGAGCGCGAGTCGACGAACCAGGAATGCCGGTCGGAGGTGTGATTCATGATCATATCGGCGATCACGCGCATGTCGCGTGCATGGGCCTGCTGCACCAGTTGTTTGAAATCATCCAAGGTGCCGTACTCCGGGATCACCCGCCGATAATCGGAGACGTCGTATCCATCATCGACCAGAGGGGATTCGCAGATGGGTAGTAACCAAATGCAGTCGACTCCCAATTCCTTTATATAGTCGAGTTTGCCAATCAATCCGCGAAGGTCGCCCTGCCCGTCGGCGTTGGAATCGGAAAAGGCGCGGACATAGACTTCGTAAAAAATAGCGTCTTTGTACCAGAGATTGTCCATAAGAGTCAGAGTTAGAGTTGGAGTAGAGTTTCAGTTCGTGCTAATGATTGTTTCCAACCACAAGCGGACGTCGTGATGGGATGGAAGGCGGATGAGGGCTTGCGTCTGCGGCTGTCGTGAGCCTACCACGATTGGAATCCCTCGGTGTTTCCGGATAATGGCGAATGCCTCCTCATCCTTATCGTCGTCGCCGAAATAAACGCTCTGTGCATCAGGGAGAGAGATGTGATTGAAAAGCCATTCGACGGTCTCACCTTTGTGTGCCGCTGCGGGTGCAATCTCCAGAAACCGGTCGCCGCCGAGAACGCGGAACTCTTCCGTCGCCAGCGAGGAGACAATAGCCTGCGCCTGTGGGATCACGAGCGCTGCCTCGGCTGGATGCGCAAAGCGCGAGTGGAGCGCCACTGCCAATCCCTTGTCTTCCACCAGGAACCCGGAGCGTCCACGGACCAGGAGAGTCCATCCATCTCTCACCTGCTCAACCACCCGCCGGATGGATTCCCTTCGTGCCCGCGTCACGATCCCCTCTCCCGGTAGGTCGATTTCGACCCCATAAAGTCCAGCCCGGATAAGGCCGGGAACGGGCAACAACTCTTCAAGAGCAGATAGCGGACGCCCACTGAGGACCACAGTTCGGACCTGCGATCGCGTTGCAAGATGGCCCAGCAAGTCCAGCAGTTGGGCATCGGGCTGCGCTTCGTCCGGTGTTCGAACAATCGGGACCAAAGTACCGTCGTAATCAAGAAAGAGCCAGAGGCGCCCACCCCGGCGCAAATGATCTTGAATGGCTCGTAGGGTTGATGCACCCGGGATGATGGCTTTTCCGGCACCTGGATTCGTACCTACTCGCGGTGATCGATTTCGGTCATTCGCTTGAGGAATTCCCTCATCCACCATGAAATATCTTCCGATTTTATCCGATTTTGCATCGCCTGTATGCGGCGGCGCTGCTCCTCTTTCGGCATCTGCAAAGCCATTTCGATCACGGCTGCCATATCTTCGACGTCGTAGGGGTTTACAGTCAATGCCTCCGGCATCTGGCAGGTCACCCCTGCAAATTCGCTCAAGATCAAAACGCCGTCCTGGTGAATGCGCGAGGCGACATACTCTTTTGCCACCAGGTTTAGTCCGTCGCGAAGAGGTGTCACCAGGGCAATGTCCGCGGCGCGGTAATAGACCACCAGGCGTGAGGTTGAGTAGGAGCGGTATAAATAATGTACGGGGGTCCACAGGTCTGTACTGTATTTTCCGTTGATCCGCCCAACGATCTCGTCGATCTCCCGTTTCTTTTCGCGGTAAGCAGGGACTTGTTCGCGCGAAGGCGTGACAATCTGAAACAGGGTGACCTTTTCTCGCCATTCCGGTCGTAAATTGAGCAGGTGCTCGATCCCTCTCAGCCGTTCCAGGATGCCTTTGGTATAGTCCATCCGCTCGACTCCAAGGATCATCGCCTGTCCCACCATGGTTTCCCGCAAACGCTGTACGCGCCTTTCCACCGCCCGAGTACTCGCCTGCTTTGCCATTCCATCGTAGTCGATACCGATAGGCAGAGCGACGACGCGCGTAGAGTGTCCAT
>JBLMXX010000402.1:0-3523 GCA_050257995.1 Acidobacteriota bacterium
GGCTTGAGCACAACCGGATACCCTAATTCTTCGATCGCTTTGATCGCCGAATCCGGAGTGAACGCCACCTTGATCCGCGTGGTCGGCACGCCTGCCCGGACCAGCGCCGAAGAGGTGACCAACTTGTTGCCGCAGACATCCGCCACATAAGCCGTATTTACGGACGGAATGCCCCAGTCATTTAAGATCTTGAGTGCGTACAACGCCCGCGAGTGATTGATGCAGCGTTCCAGGATCACGTCATAGTCGCGCCACCGGCCCGGGTCCCCCAGGTCGAATTCCACATCGCGGTCGTCGATGCGGTCGTATGGGGTGCCCCGCGCATCCAGAGTTTCAAAGAGCATTTTCTCCTCGACGCGCACGCGGGAGTACAAGAGTCCGATTTTCATCCTACTCTCCCCAGTCCTCTTCTTCCTGCGGCGCCAGGTCAAGCGCCAAGGGGCTCTCACTTGTCACTTCCAGTTCCGCACCGCAGTCCGGGCAGACGATGATCTCACCGCGCAGTGGCTTGTCCAGCGTGATCTCGGCTTCACATTCCGGGCAACTCGATTTCATTTCATCTTCCTCCAAAAAGAATTGTCAACAAAAAACCTCCCGCCGCAACCAGACCGGGAGGAAAGAACAGAAACGCACGCTGCCAATTCCCCGCCCAGCGAAATCGAGGAAGATTGACAGCGCGCGGGCGCTCAACTGCAAAACGCGGGAACCCGTCTCCCACGTCGGAGAGCCTATGTCGTTCCGCATCCGTTCAGGATTCATCAGATGATTGCGCACAATATAACACTATCATTCGGCAGTGTCAACATTTTCCATCTTAAAAAATAAACTCAGCCCTCCGCGGGCTTGAAGCGCCGCGCCAATTCCTCTTCTACGGATTGCCAGGCGATGCCGCGTGACGCGAGCAGGACCATTGAATGGTAGACCAGGTCTGCCATTTCCGAGATGACCCGAGCGTCCCCCTGTCCTTTCGCGGCGACGATGACTTCAATTGCCTCTTCGCCGACCTTCTTGACAATTTCATCTTCGCCCGCGGTAAACAATTTCACCGTGTACGATCCCTCCGGCGCATCCGCTTTTCGCGATTCAATCATCGCAAACAGTCGGTCCAGTGTCTCGCTCATCCCCAACCTCACTCTCAATTTCTCGCGATTCCTTCGGGCTCTTCGCGCTGCGCCGTCCCCAGGCTCCGGTAGAAACAGCTTACCTCGCCGGTGTGGCACGCCGGTCCTTCGGGGTCCACCACCAAGAGGATCGTATCGCCGTCGCAGTCATACTTGATCTCGCGCACATGCTGGATATTGCCGGAAGTCTCGCCTTTTTTCCACAGTGACTTGCGCCGCCGGCTCCAAAAGTGGGCAATGCCGGTTTCCATAGTCTTGGCGAGCGATTCCGCGTTCATGTACGCCAGCATCAGCACCTGCCGGGTCTTGCCGTCTTGCACGATGGCGGGCACCAGCCCGTTGGCATCCCAATTGATTTCGCCGCTCATCTGTCCCTCTTTGACCGGAAATCATCAGTTCTAACGTCGCACCGCGACATGCCGCGCCTCGACAAAATCCTTGACCTGCGCAATGGTCAGCTCACCGAAATGGAAGAGGCTCGCCGCGAGCGCGGCGTCCGCATGCCCGTCGATCAGTGCCTCGGCAAAATGCTCGATCCGACCAGCGCCCCCGGACGCGATCACGGGGATCGTTATAGCATCTGCGACCGCGCGTGTCAATTCGATGTCATATCCATCCCGCGTGCCGTCGCGGTCCATGCTCGTCAGCAGGATTTCGCCCGCCCCCAGCCCTTCCGCTTCCCGCGCCCATTCAATTGCGTCCCTTTCGGTCGGCGTCCGCCCGCCGTGGGTATAGACCCGCCACGCGGACCCGCTCCGCTTGGCATCGACGGCAATCACGACGCACTGCGATCCGAATTTCTCCGCCGCCTGCGTAATCAACCCCGGGTTCTCTATCGCCGCCGTATTCACCGCCACCTTGTCCGCTCCCGCGAGCAGGATGGCGCGGAAATCGTCTACGGTCCGGACGCCGCCGCCCACGGCAAAAGGTATGAAAACCTCGTCGGCGACGCGGCGGACGATGCCGAGAAGTATATCGCGTCTTTCGTAGGAGGCCGTGATGTCCAGAAAGACTAACTCATCAGCGCCCGCCGAATCGTAGGCGCGCGCGTGCTCGACCGGATCGCCGGCATCACGTAATTGCACAAAATTCACACCCTTGACCACGCGCCCGTCTTTCACGTCCAGGCAGGGGATGATTCGTTTGGCTAACATTTCAGAATCCAGTGTTCAGTATGCAGTATTCAGAACTCCGTACCAAGTTTTCAGTATTCAGTTTCGTTGGCCGGGTTAACAAAGTACTCTGGGCTTGATTCGCGCACGGTTTTATATGGTTCGCCACAGAATAGCTCCGGTTTGCTCATCATGCCGCCATGCATACGACCGATTTCCGTACAGTTGTCCATTAGTGCTTTGACCTGTTCCAGGCTCAAGTATTCGCATTCCAGCGCCGTGCCAATCCAGTGTTGCGTTTCGCACTGTTCGCCATCCGCATCTGTCAATTTGCTCAAGAAGTGCTTTTCATAGCGCCTCTTTGCCCACGCTTCTGCGATATTGGCGCCGATAGAACGGGATGATCTGCGAATCTGATCGGTGAGCGAAAACTTTTCGTCTTTTGGAAAGCCAAGCGAAATCTTGAAAATCTCCCGCTGGAACGCTCGGGTCTTGCGATACACGACGAGATCTCTAAAGCTTTCAGCATACCCCAAATCACTCATGGCTCCGCCTCAACTGAATCCTGTAAAATAAACACTGCTTACTGAATACTGAACACTGCTTACTTGGCATCAAGGGCTTGCCGCAAGGACAGCGCGCCCGTGTAGAGTGCCTGGCCGATGATGACGCCTTCGATACCGTCTTGGGCGCGCGACTGTAAAGCCTTTATATCCTCCAAGCCCGCCACTCCACCGGACGCGATCACCCTCAGACCGCTCTCGCGCGCCAGTTCTGCAACGGCGTCCGCATCTATTCCACCCAGCGTACCGTCCCGGGAAATATCGGTATATATGACACGTGTGACGCCGCGTTCGGCCATCTGATTCGCCAGTTCCAGAGCGGAAATGGCGGAGAGAGCCTGCCAGCCGTGCGTGGCGACCCTGCCATTTCGGGCATCGATGCCCACGGTTACCGTCTCGGGTCCGAACCTGTTCAGAGCATCCGAAACCAATTCAGGGTTTTGAATCGCCCCGGTTCCGAGCACAACCCGTGCGACTCCCCGCATCAAGGCCGCACCAATGCTCACCATCTCCCGCAGTCCTCCGCCGAACTGCACCGGTATCGTGACGGTTCGCAGAATGCTTTCCAGCGCCCGCAGATTCAAGGCGACGTCATCGCCAAAGGCGCCGTCGAGGTTGACGACGTGCAGCCATTCGGCGCCCTCACTCTGCCAGCGCGCGGCCACTCCGGCGGGATCGTCGCTGTAGACGGTTTGCGCGTCTTGCCTCCCCTGCCTTAGGCGCACGA
>JBLMXX010000403.1:0-4351 GCA_050257995.1 Acidobacteriota bacterium
CGGTTGTTGCGGTTGATCACGCGGCGGTACAGGTCGTTCAGGTCGGAGGTGGCGAAGCGGCCCCCGTCCAACTGCACCATCGGGCGCAGGTCCGGCGGGATCACCGGCAGCACCGTCAGCACCATCCACTCCGGACGGTTGTTGGAGCGGCGGAGGGATTCGACAACGCGCAATCGCTTGATTTCCTTCTTCTTGTTCTGCTTGGAGCGCGTCGCCTTGATGTTGGCACGGATTTCCTGGCCGAGAGTGTCGAGATCGATCCCCTTCAAAATTTGGTAAACCGCGTCCGCGCCCATCCCGGCATCGAAAAGCGTGCCCCATTTATCGCGCATTTCGTGATAGCGCGCTTCCGTGATAACTTCGCCCACGCGAATCGCTTTCAGCTCATCCATTCGCTCATCGTGTGCGTCACGGATCTTTTCGACTTGACTATCCAGGCGCTGGCGAATCTTGGCGACCTCTTCGCTGGACGCGTGCTGTTTTTGATCTTTCTCCGCGTCGAGCAACAAGCGCTTGTCCTGCTGCCGCGCCCGAATGTCCTTTTCGATTTCCGCCAGATGCGCTTGCACCAGTTCATTCAATCGCTTCCGGTGCTTGGACGCGATCGTTTCGCCCTCTTCCGCCACGATTTCGCCGGTGGGTTCAAAAGCGATGGGCTTGCGGATTTCCGAGCCCTTGGCTTCCTCAATCCGGTTCTCCAGTTTTTTGGCAATGCTTACAATCTGGTCGGTCTTTTCTGCCAACTGCTCTTCGAGCTTCTGGTTAGCGGATTCGGTCTTGCGCGCCAGGGCTTCGTTGTCTTTGTCCAACCGGGCCGTGAGGGCCTGGATTTCGGTTTCGGCTTTCGCCTCCATCTCCTGCGTCTTGTTCAGAGTCTCCTTGCTCAATCGCTGCATGGCGCGCTTGCGGGCATCTTCGTCCACCCGCGTGACAAGGTATTGCGCAAAATACAGGACGCGCTCCAATTGCCTCGGCGAGAGGTCCAGCAACAAGCCAATCCGCGAGGGAACGCCGCGCACATACCACAAATGCGAGACCGGCGACGCCAGTTCGATATGGCCCATTCGCTCGCGGCGGACGCGCGCCGGTGCCACCTGCACGCCGCACTTGTCACAGATGATTCCACGATTACGGATCTTTTTGTACTTGCCGCACGCACACTCCCAGTCCCGGGTGGGGCCAAAGATTCGTTCGTCGAATAACCCGTCCCGTTCCGGGCGCAAGGTGCGATAGTTGATGGTTTCAGGTTTCTGGACCTCTCCATATGACCAGGAACGAATCTGGTCCGGGGAGGCAAGACTGACGCGCATCGCGCTAAAATCTTTTAATTCCATTATCTCTCCGCTTATTCCCGGCTCTTCGCGCGACTGCGAGTGCCGCTGATGCGCTCGCCGCGCGCAAAGCGCTCTTTCAGGAGTTCACGCTCGGTCCTTTCGCTCGGCTCGCCGCGCAAGAGACCCATGCCGAGTTGCGGCACGCGCTCTTCGCTTTCTTCCTTACCAAATTGCATTCGCTCGCCTTCCGAGTCGAATACCTCGACGGCGAGGCCCAGTGACTGCAATTCCTTGACCAGAACACGGAAGGACTCTGGCACCCCGGGCTCGAGAATCTCTTCGCCTTTGACGATGGCCTCGTACGTTTTCACGCGCCCGGTGACATCGTCAGACTTGACGGTGAGCATTTCCTGAAGTGTGTGCGCGGCGCCATACGCCTCCAGCGCCCACACTTCCATCTCGCCAAATCGCTGGCCCCCAAACTGCGCCTTACCGCCCAACGGTTGCTGGGTGACCAGAGAGTACGGACCCGTCGAGCGGGCGTGTACTTTGTCTTCCACCAGGTGAGCCAGCTTCATCATATAAATGGTCCCGATCGTGACCGGTTGATCATAGGCCATTCCGGTCTTGCCGTCGTACAAGGCCATTTTGCCCGCGGTCGGCGGCGGTACCATCAACTGTTGGCTCTGCTTCTCAACCTGCGCCTGAAGTTGCTCTTCGTTCAGTTTATCGGAAACCGGATGCCCCTGCGCTTCCAGCCACAGACGGTAGCAAGCCACGCGTGCCAGTCCATCGGCCACCACCCGCTCATCCGGCGTTCGCGCGTCATTCTCAAACGAGAGGATCTCATCCGGGTCGTATCCTTTGCCCTTTAGCCACGCATGCAAAACTTGGCGCCGCGCGTACGAGCGGTCGTTCGCGAGCTTGCGGCTATCCGCGTCCTTTAGCCAATCCTGCAAGTAGAGCAGGCGAGCCTCGTCGTCGTCCATGAGATCGTCAAGGTTGTATTCTTGCTCCTTGAGCCACGTCCAGGCACGCGCCGTCACCTCATCCCATGCCCGATCGATCATCCACGCCCGCGCCAGCTCCGCGCTGATTTCTCCTTCGTCGGCCCCGTCAAAGACCGGCGACACGGATTTAAAGCCAAGGCGGTCTGCCGCCCAGCCCAGGTGCGTCTCCAGGATCTGCCCGATGTTCATGCGGGCAGGGACTCCCAACGGGTTTAGGATAATATCTACGGGAGTACCGTCTTCCAGGTACGGCATATCCTCAATGGGAACGACTTTGGATATGACGCCCTTGTTTCCGTGGCGCCCCGCCATCTTATCGCCTTCGGTGATCTTGCGCTGTTGGGCGATGGAAACCCGCACGAGCTTGTCTACACCCGCCGGCAACTCATGGTGCTCATCTCGGGTGAACACGCGGACATCGACAACCTTGCCGCGTTCGCCGTGCGGGAGACGGAGAGACGAATCCTTGACTTCACGCGCCTTTTCTCCAAAGATAGCGCGCAGGAGTTTCTCTTCCGGCGTCAGGTCCGTCTCACCCTTTGGCGTGATCTTGCCGACCAGGATATCGCCCGGCCCTACCTCTGCGCCGATGCGAATAATGCCTTCCTCGTCCAGGTCCTTCAAAACATCCTCGCCCACGTTTGGAATATCACGCGTGATTTCCTCGGGACCCAACTTTGTGTCGCGCGCTTCGATCTCGTGCTTTTCGATATGAATGCTCGAGAATTTGTCTTCCCGCGCCATCTTTTCACTAATCAGGATGGCATCCTCGTAATTGCCACCCTCCCAGCTCATGAAGGCGACGATTACATTCTGTCCGAGGGCAATCTGCCCACCATCCGTCGAGGAACTGTCGGCAATGACCTGGCCCTTTTTAACTTTCTGCCCGCGATTCACGATTGGGCGCTGGTCAATGCAGGTCGACTGGTTGGAACGATTGTACTTGCGCAGGACATAGAGGCGTTCCTTTTTGCCGCTGCGGATCTTGATATCTTTGGCGGTCACGCTCGTCACTTCGCCGTCATCGTCCGCGACGATCACCTGCCCGGAATCCAGGGCGGCTTGTGCTTCCATTCCCGTACCCACCACCGGGGCTTCCGGACGGAGCAGCGGCACCGCCTGGCGCTGCATGTTGGAACCCATCAGAGCGCGGTTCGCGTCGTCATGTTCCAAGAACGGGATCAGCGCGGCGGAGACCCCCACGATTTGCTTGGGTGACACGTCCATGTATTCCACGTGATCGGGCGAATCCGTCAGGAAGGTCTGGTTGCGCCGGACTTCGACGCGTTTGTCGACAAACTGCCCCAACCGGTCGACGTGTGCGTTCGCCTGCGCGATCGTGTGGCGGTCTTCCTCATCTGCAGGTAGATAGACGATCTCGTCTGTGGCATAGGCGCGGACAGGGATTTCGGTGTTGCGCGGCAGAGCGGCCAGCTTGGTGGCAACGTGCTCCTCGACCACCGTATCCGCCTTTGCAATGACCTTATCGTTGTCCGGATCGTGTACTTCCTCGCGAAGAATGTGACCCACCAATTGGTCTTTCTTATTTAGCACCGTATTTTTGACGATGCGGTAGGGTGTTTCAATGAAACCGAACTCGTTGATCTGCCCATAAGTTGCCAGGCGTCCAATCAAACCGATGTTCGGACCTTCCGGAGTTTCAATCGGGCAGATGCGCCCATAGTGACTGTGGTGAACGTCGCGAACGTCAAAACCCGCGCGCTCGCGGCGGAGTCCACCGGGACCCAAGGCGGACAGCGTCCGCTTGTGCGTCAATTCGGCGAGGGGGTTGGTCTGGTCCATGAACTGGGACAACTGCGATCCGCCAAAGAATTCGCGCATCGCCGCGACCACCGGACGAATGTTGATAAGGTTGATCGCCGTCATTTGTTCCGGGTCGCGCACGCTCATCCGCTCACGGACGACGCGCTCCAAGCGCAGCAACCCGATCCGCAAGTGATTCTGGATCAACTCACCCACGGTCTTGACGCGGCGGTTTCCCAGGTGGTCGATGTCGTCACCGCCAAAGACGCCGTTGTTGACCAAGATCATGTGCTCGACGACCTT
>JBLMXX010000404.1:0-10723 GCA_050257995.1 Acidobacteriota bacterium
AAGTCGCAGTTTGTTTCGATCAGCGCCGTCACCTCCGGCGTCGCCGACATTCGCAAGTTGATCGCCGAAGCCAAAGAACGGCGCGGGATGCACGGCACGCGCACCATCGTCCTGGTAGACGAAATCCACCGGTTCAACAAGGCACAGCAGGACGCGCTCCTTCCACACGTCGAAGATGGCACTATCATCCTCATCGGCGCGACGACTGAAAACCCCTATTTCGAAGTCATTTCCGCGCTGGTCTCGCGCTCGCGCGTGTTCCAACTGCAACCATTGAGCGATGAGCAGTTGACGGCGCTCCTTCGCCGCGCCCTGGCGGACAAGACGCGCGGTTATGGGAACAAGAAAATAGAAATCACGGATGAGGCACTCGCGCACCTGGTGGACGTTGCCGGGGGCGATGCGCGGTCCACTCTCAACGCTCTCGAATTGGCGGTCGAATCCACGCCTCCGGATGCCGCGGGCGTGATCCGGATTGACCTGACGGTGGCGGAAGAAGCCATCCAGCGCCGCGCCATCCGGTATGATCGCAGTGGCGATGAGCACTATGATACGATCAGCGCCTTTATCAAGTCGGTCCGCGGCTCGGATGTGGATGCTGCGCTTTATTGGCTTGCCAAAATGATCTACGCCGGTGAAGACCCCAAGTTCATCATGCGGCGTCTGCTCATCCTCGCTTCGGAGGACATCGGCATGGCGGACCCGAACGGCATCGTCGTCGCTTCTGCATGCGCGCGGGCGGTTGAATGGTGCGGCTTGCCGGAAGCGCAATATCACCTTGCCGAAGCGACGGTTTACCTCGCGACCGCGCCCAAGAGCAATTCGCTGGGCGCGTATTTCAAGGCGCTGGCGGAGGTGGAAGCCGAAGGGGAGATCGAGGTGCCGAATCACTTGAAGGATGCCAACCGGGATGGGGCGCACTTGGGGCACGGCAAGGACTATAAATACCCTCACGAATTTCCCGACCATTGGACCGCGCAACAGTACCTACCGGATGCCTTGCGCGACAAGCGGTTTTACGAACCGAGCGATCAGGGGCGCGAGAAGGAGATTGCCGAGGCTTGGCGGAAGAGACGTCACGAAAAGGGGAGAGGGGAAGCAGGAGACAAGGAGAAAGAGGACAAGGAACAGAGGGGATGAGAGCGATGCTTGTCGCATGGCTGTGTGTTCTGGTGGTGGGCTGCGCCTCAGCTCCTTCTTTGCTGGGTCCGACGCCCAAGCCAACGCTGAGAGCCATCGACGTGTACATGAACGAGACGAGCGATTATTTCGAATCCATGGCCTCCTCGACCGCGCTGCTCAAGACGCGGATTGCCTCCGAGCAACAAGACACCGGTCTTTTCAATGACTCGAACTGGCGCACCGAGATGACGGGTGCGCTGCGGCGTATTCGCCGGGACTATCAGACGGTCACAAACGCTCCGCCGCCGATGGGCACGGAAGCCTACCACAACGCGATGATCGAGGCGGAATCGCATACAGACAAAGCCGCCGAACTGCTCCTGGCATGGCTGGAGGATAGGGACGACGCCAAAATGAAACAGGCACTGAATGAGTTAAACATATCCGATGCCGGATTGGCGCAAGCGCAGGGGATATTGAATACGCTATTGAAAGGCAAGTGACATTTGAGGAGGGGATGGATTACCGGATCCGAGAACTGGGATTGGCGGACCGCGAGCCGCGCTTGGCGGCATTGACGACCTACAGTCACTCACTCTTGGCAAGCGCAAAAATCGGAACCTCAATCAAAAGTGTGGATTCCGCTTTCATACCCTGATGTCTCAGTGCTTCCACATACTCGGGATGAAACTGGAAGACTCCTTCTTTCAAAACTTCTCGGTCCCAAGGATTGAGCAGGAGGGCGTCTGTGATCAACCCGATATAATCAGGGACAGACACCCCTTGAGTATGTGCGTATAACACAGCACTTTGGACAACAGAAGCTCCCATTGCTTCTACCTTCTGCCTGACCATGGTAATGGTCTCGCCTGAGCTGCAGATCTCATCCACCGTCAATACACGATGGCCTTTGACTATTTGGGGCGGCTCAACCAACCATTGTGGACTCTGGTGCTTTACAACATCGTTGATGCGCCGTGAGACTCGCACAGGATAGAGTTCAACTTGGAGCATATGAGCGATGAGCGTTCCCGGGTAATACCCACCTCGACCGATCGCTAGGATAATATCCGGTTGAAAGTGAGATACCGCCAGCGCTAACGATTTGCATATTCCATGAAAGTCTTCCCAGGAGATCGGACGAACGCCTCTTCTCGTTGTGTAATCATAGGGATTGTTCATACATCACCACCCTGCATTGTCGCTTTGTTTTTCTCTTTGCAAGATTGATTGGGCTGCGTTGCGTCAAGCAAAGTTGACGAGTGGATTATACCGCGCAGACTTTCAGAAAACAAAAAATGAGTGCAATCTATGCCATTGGTCATTCGACCCGCCCGTTGGATGATTTTGTCGAATTGTTAAAAGCGCATGGGATAACTCTCCTCGCGGACATCCGCACGATCCCTCGCTCGCGTCACAATCCGCAATTCAACCGCGAATCCCTCGAGCGAGAGTTACCCAAGAAGGGAATCCAATACCGGCATTTGGCGGAACTGGGGGGCTTGCGGCATTCCTCGCGCGATTCGATCAATCTGGGTTGGCAAAACTCGAGCTTCCGCGGGTATGCGGATTATATGCAGACCCGCGCGTTTGCCAGCGCGATCCGCCGGTTGATGGAACTCGCGAAAGGGGAGCGCGTCGCCATCATGTGCGCCGAAGGCAACCCCTTTCGCTGTCACCGTCTGCTGGTGGCGGACGCGCTCACGGTACGCGGTGTGCATGTTTTGCACATCTCTTCGCGTAAATCGGCAAAGGAGCACCGGCTCACATCCTTTGCGCACGCCGAAGGAACGCGGATTACGTACCCGTCAAGTTCAGTGGTCAGTGGGTAGTGGACAGTGTACAGTGTTTGGAGGATGGTGGCTGCTGATCACTAACCACTGACCACTATCCACTATTGAGGACCTATGCCTGATTTCACATACACCGAACGGGCGGAAAAATTCTACAACGAGTTGATGCGCGAGCATTATCAAGTCGGCGCGGGCTTGAAAGAGGATTTGGACCTGGTGCCCATCTACCGGCGGTATGCTGACCTCTTTGCCGAACCGGCGGTCCGCGAGCGCATTGCCGCGCTGGGGAGCATCCTGCCGCCGCCGCCCTCGCCGGCAGGAGAGCCAGCGCCTAAGGAAAGCGCCGCGCGCGCTAATGCCCTCAAAGAGGCGCGCCACCTCGCCGATTTTGCGATCAGCAGTTACATCGATAACGCCGTCAAGGAATTGACCGAGGCGATCACGAACGCAGAGTTAAAGGCGACGGTGGTTTGGGACGAAAAGCAAATCCCATACCAGAACGTGCGCTCGGTGCTGGTCCGGGAGCCGGACTCGAACAGACGCCACGACCTGCAGAGCCGCCAACTGGCCGTCACGGTCAAACAGAATCCCCAGCGCCTGGAGCGGCTGCAGGGACAGCATGACTTGGCCCGCCGGCTTGGCTTTAAGAACTATCGGGGCATGATCGAGCAGCTGCGCGGCTGGGACCTGCCGGTGCTTTCCCAAGCCCTGAACCTGCTGGTGAAAGAGACAGAGACCATATTCGACAACCGGCTCGACCGGTATCTGTCGATTGCCCACGTGCCGCGCAAACAAGCCGATACGAGCGACGTGGCGTACGTGATGCGCGCGCCAGAGTTCGATCCGTTCTTCCCGGGCACCCGCTTGCTGCCATCTCTTGAGAAGACCGTCTCGGCGATGACTTTGTCTTTGGACTCGACCCCCGGTCTGCATCTCGATACGGACCCGTGCCCACTCAAATCGCCGCGGGCGTTTTGCGCGCCGGTGCGTGTGCCCTCTGAAGTATATCTCGTGATCAAGCCGATCGGCGGGCAGGATGATTATCGCGCGCTCTTCCACGAGTCGGGGCATGCAGAGCATTTCTCCCACGTAGATGCGGATCTGCCGTTTGCCTTTCGCTACCTCGGCGAGGAAGCGATCAGCGAGACGTTCGCGTTTCTGTTCGAGCACCTCACGCTCAATCCCCGCTGGCTGGTGGACGTTCTGCGCGTGCCTCTCCGCGAGGCCGAAAGATACCGGCGTTTCGCACTTTTTAACAAGCTGTGGCTTTTGCGGCGCTATGCGGCGAAGTTGCGCTATGAGTTGGTCTTGCACGATGAGGGTCCGTCTGGAGTGGACACGGCTTACCGTGAGATCCTGGGCGACATTTTGCACGTGGGGATTCCGCCCGAACGCTATCTGGATGACGTGGATGATGCGTTCTACGTGGCGGGATATCTGCGAGCGTGGATTTTCGAGTGCCAGTTAAGCCGGTTCCTTCTGGAGCACTTTGGCGAAGGGTGGTACGAATCGCGCGAGGCGGGGGGATTCCTGAAATCGCTCTGGTCCATTGGGATGCGTGACCCGGTGGACGAATTGGCACGGACCCGTATCGGCGCTAGAGGACTCGACCCGATGCCGCTCATCGAGGAACTGGCAGATTTCTAGGGTGCAATGGGGCGAGTATGGGGCGATTCGTGAATTGCCCCTACGGTTCGCGGTACAGGCCGTGCGCTTCAATGTACGCGGCGACCGCCGACGGGACCAGGTGGTCGATGGATTCGCCGTGGCGAACGCGCCACTGTAATTCGCTGGCGGCGACGTCGAGGGGAGAGCCGGGGATAAAGACCACCCGCTCGCGCAATCCCGGCAGTTTCTGCTCCAATTTATCCATGTCCGCGCGGAAACCGGGACGTTCAAAGACAGCCAGTCGGCAAAAGCGCACCAATTCTTCCGGCTGGCGCCACGTCATGATATTGGCGAGCGAGTCCATCCCCATGATAAAGTACAACTCGGTGTGTTCCCCCAATTGCTTTTGGAGCAGCCGAAGGGTATCCACCGTGTAGGTCGGGCCCTCGCGGTCGACGTCCACCCGCGAAAGCGCGAAGTGCGGATTGGACGCAATTGCCAAGCGCACCATTTCCACGCGCTGTTCGACTGGCGTGATTGGCTGCCCTGGCTTGTGAGGGGGCTGGCGCGTCGGGGCGAAAAGGACGTGGTCCAGTCTCAAATACGCGAGCGCCTCTGCCGCGATCACCAGGTGACCGATGTGGGGCGGATCGAACGTGCCGCCCAATACGCCGATCTTTATTCTCTCCACTCCAGTTCCACCTCTCCGATGCGCACCATATCCCCGGGACGGATTCCCGCGCGCTGCAAAGCGTCGGTGAGACCCATCGCTTTGAACACGCGGTGCAGGCGCAGGATGGCTTCCTCCTGATCGAAATTCGTCATCGCGATCACGCGTTCTGCCTTTTTCCCGCGCACACGAAAGGCATTCTGCTCGCGTGAGACCTCGAAAGCATTCTCGTCCAGAGAGGGACGGATCACCGGTACTTCTTCTTCCAGGGTGGGAATCTGGGGCGGCGTCTCGGCGAGGTGGACGGCGACGGCGCGGAGCAATTCCTGTACACCCTGACCCGTGGCGGCGGAGATGGCGAACGCTTGAATCTTGCGTTTCACCATCGCTTTTTGCACGCGCGACCAACTCGCCTGTGCATCGGGCAAATCCATCTTGTTGAGCGCCACGACTTGCGGCTTGCTCGCGAGGCGCGGGTTGAACTGTTCCAGTTCCGCATTGACGATGTCGAAGGCGGCGAGTGGGTCCGGCGCGGCGCCGTCGAGGAGATGGATCAGGACGCGGGTCCTCTCAATGTGGCGCAGGAATTTGTCCCCAAGTCCGGCGCCGGCATGCGCGCCCTGGATCAGTCCAGGGATGTCCGCGAGGACCATTTGCCGGTCGTCCACCAGGGCGACGCCGAGATTGGGGACGAGAGTCGTAAAGGGATAATCGGCAATCTTGGGCTTGGCGGCGGTCACGGAGGCGAGGAAGGTGGACTTGCCCGCGTTCGGCAAGCCGATGATGCCCACGTCCGCGAGCAATTTCAATTCGAGCGTGAGCCAGCGGGCCTGCCCCGGCTCGCCTTTTTCTGCCCAGCGCGGCACCTGGTTGGTCGAACTGGCAAACGCCGAATTGCCGCGACCGCCCCGCCCGCCGCTCGCGCCCGTCACGCGATCGGTGGGCTTGATCAGGTCCGCGAGCAGGTCACCCGACTCGGCATCCCGGACGACGGTTCCCGGCGGGACGGTGATCAAGAGATCATCGGCGCTCTTGCCCTGCTTGTTGCTCCCCTGACCGTGCGCGCCGCTCCCGGCTTTGAAATGGGAGCGTTTTTTAAATCCGAGGAGCGTGTTGAGCCGCGGGTTGACGACCAGGATTACGTCTCCGCCTTTGCCGCCATGCCCGCCGTCCGGTCCTCCGTGCGGGACGAACTTTTCCCGCCGAAAGCTTACAACGCCATTGCCGCCGTTACCCGCTTGCACAAAGATTTTGGCTTGATCGAAGAACAAGGATTCATCGCGCATAGCATGCAAGATACCCGAAATAGCGGAACTAGTCAACCTTGGGAGAAAGGGCAGGTTACAGCAGGACGAGACCGAGGCGGGTAGCGCGGACGACCGCTTCGGTGCGGCTCTGGACGTTCAATTTGCCGAGGATGGCATTGACGTGGAATTTGACCGTGTGCTCGCTGATCCCCAGCCGCCGAGCGATCTCCTTGTTCGGGTGACCCTCGGCGAGCAACTGGAGCACTTGATGTTCACGCGGCGTCAGTGCTTCCGCCGGTGATTCTGTGGGGCGCGTGCGCGTGGGCAATAGAGTGGCAGCCAGCTCCGGTCCAAAGACTGCCAGCCCCTCCGCCGCTACCTTGAGCGCCGAGACGATCTGTTCGGCAGACGCGTTGCGAAGCAGGAGCCCGCGTGCGCCTGCAGACCAGGTATCCGCCGCGGCGTTATCGTCGGGCACGAGCGCGACCACGGGGACGCCGCGATTGCGGAAATCGTCAAGGCGTTCGAGCGAGACCGCCGGAAAGAGTCCCAAGTCCCAGATGACGGCGTCAGGATGATAGACCTGGACCGTCTCCAGCAGGTCGGCGTCTCCGCTGACCTGCCCCACAACCGTGCAATCCGCCTGGCTTGAAAGGAGCGTCGCCAGCCCTGCCCGCGCCAGGGCATCATCGGCGACGACGAGTACGCGTACATTATCCACGGGTGCAATTATAGTCCGGAATCGCGGAATGGCAATGGGAGAAAAAAAGGATGAGACCCTTTGGGTCTCGAGTCGCGCTCCATCTCAATGCAGACTGGAAACTTCTATCTTCTCACATCCCGCTACCCGGGATATTGCTGGGATACCATCCCTGGCAGAATAAGCACGGATGGATGGGCATAGTCATGGTAGATCGTTTGGTCGGCAGTTATCATCCTGGTCGCGGTAGCAAGCAGTTCGCCCGTACCGAGGTTGCGGCTCCACCGTGGATGTGCTCCGCTGGAAACCTGTAAACGAAGGCGGTGCCTTTTCAAAAAGCGATATCCAATCGAGTGCATCTCGATATCGATGCAACGACTGGCAGCAGACTGGGGCCGATCGGTTTCTGACTTGATACGGACCAGACCGTCGCACACATTCAATGAACTACCGTCTGGATGCACGTCACACAGCCGCGCAAAGAAATCCGAGTGCGCTGCACTAGACTGCGCGTAGAGCTGCAATCTCGGTGAGCCGATGATTTCAACGTCGGCTTCCAACTCTGGTGTTGTATAGCACAACACGTCACGGCGTGCTTCCAGTGCACGGTTATCCTGCTGTCCAGCACATTTGGGATCTAACAATGGGCCGCCTATCGATGGGGTTGGATCACTCGGATCGTAGCGGTAATAATCGGGAGGCGAGTCCGCGGCGGGGGGTTGTGCAATGAGTTGACCTGTTGAGTAGAGCGAGTATCTGATCTCTTGGCTCAATGGTGGCCAATCCGCAAACTCCCGCCATTCTTTCGCACCGAGGATAAAAACCCGCACTGGTTGTTGTCCCAATCCTTGACCGTTTCCCCGTAAGTTCGCGTCAAACCACTTGAGCGCTTCGCGCACGCTATTGAATGCCAGATCCGGCGAGGTGTGATGCCACGGGCCGATGGTGAGATGGGGCGAGCGACCCGCACGTTTTAAAGCCGCATAATCTTCAAGTTGTCCCCGCAAAAAGATATCGTACCAGCCTGCTATCAAATGCGCTTTCGCCGTAATCTGAGGCACACGGTCGCTGTGAGCAGTGGCTTGCCAGAACGGATCGTCGCGATGTGGTTGAGTGAACCAATACTGATAAACGGGATCGGACTTGCCGAGCGCAACCCTATCTGCGTGGACGATCGGCAAATGTAGAAAGGCAGACTTGAGCGCCTGGTCTTGCTTCTTGCCACCACTGAGCAACTCTCGCATGGGTTTGCCAGCCGCGCCAACCGTCATTGCCAGACGGAGGACGGTATCGAGTGCAAAAGCCCCGTCGGGAAAGATCATAGTGTACCATTGGGACGCTGTCGTCACCGGCACAATGGCTTGAAGGAATGGCGGCGCATCAACAGCCGCGGCCCATTGCATATACCCGAGGATACTGGGGCCCCACATGCCCAAAGCGCCATTGAACCATTGTTGCCGCCCGATCCAGTCCAGCGTTGCCTTTCCATCGCGTGCTTCGTTGATGAGCCATCCATGATCCGGCGGATTCGACGACGGACGGGTATCCTGGAGAACGACATGGTAGCCGCGTTCCGCAAAGCGTTGGGCGATAAACATGTAGATGATGCTGAAGGGTGCGGAACTCCAATCGTGTCCCCAGGGACAGCGAATCAACACCGTCGGGCATGCTTCTTTCGTCTTGGGCGCATAATGGTCCGCGAGCAAAGTGATCCCATCTTCCATCGGGATGGCAACGTTATGCTGAATTCTGACGTCATCCCGCGCGGGCGGCAGTTTGAGCGCGCGGGCGATGAGGTTGCGGCGAAAGAGATCAATCGGAGAATTCATAAAGTTATGATTTCGACTACTTGATCAGGTGAAAGAGTAGACCTTTGAGGTCTTCAAGACCTCAAAGGTCTGAAATCGCGCATTTCTTGATCCAAGAGCGGTCTCTGGCTCAATGCAATATCTGCGATAGGAACAACTTGGTGCGGTCGTGCTGGGGATTTTCAAAGATTTGTTCGGGCGTACCCTCCTCGACGATCACCCCCTCGTCGAAAAAGAACATGCGGTTGGCAACGCCGCGGGCAAACCCCATCTCGTGCGTCACGCAGATCATCGTCATGCCGGATTTCGCCAACTGCGTCATTACGTCCAGTACTTCTTTGATCATCTCCGGGTCGAGCGCGCTCGTCGGTTCGTCGAATAGCATGATCTTGGGCTGCATCGCCAGCGCCCGCGCAATCGCCACCCGCTGCTGCTGCCCGCCGGACAACTGCCCCGGATACTTGTCCGCCTGTTCCGGAATGCCGACCCGCTTGAGCAGCTCCCGCGCCGTCTGCTCCGCCTTGTCGCGCGGCGACTTGCGCACCCACATGGGCGCCAGCATGACGTTGTCCAGCACGGTCAAGTGTGGAAAGAGATTGAATTGCTGGAACACCATCCCCACTTCCATGCGGATCGCTTCGATGTTCCGGATGTCGTTCGTCAGCTCGATACCGTCCACGATGATCTGCCCGCGCTGGTGTTCCTCCAGCCGGTTGATGGTGCGGATAAAGGTCGATTTGCCTGACCCGGAGGGTCCAAAGACGACCACCACTTCGCCCTTGCGGACCGTCATGCTAACCCCGCGCAGGGCGTGAAACTGTCCATACCATTTATGCACGTCGACCGCGATAATAATCTCGCTTCCATTCGCGTCTGCCATTTATCTCTCCCCCACTCCCAGTCTCTTCTCCAGGCGCCGGCTGGCGTACGTCATGGCATAGCAGCTCACAAAGTAAATGACCATGATAAAGACGAGCACCTCGGTCTGCCGTCCTAAAAACTCTTGCTGTGAGATCACGCTGTTGGCAATCCCCGTCAATTCGAGCAGTCCGATGATGGCGACCAGCGACGTATCCTTGAACAGCGAGATGAATTGCCCGACGATGGCGGGAATGACGTTGCGCAGTGCCTGCGGCAGGACGATGAGCCAGAGGATCTGGAGTGAATTCAACCCCAATGCCTCTGCCGCCTCATTCTGGCCGCGTCCAACCGATTGCAAGCCCCCGCGCACGACCTCGGCGAGATAAGCCGCGGTAAACGCCGTAAAGCCCGCGATGGCCCGAATCACACGCTCGACCGTCATTCCTTCCGGCAAAAAGATCGGAAATAAAAGACCCGCGGTGAATAGGATCGTGATCAGCGGCACGCCACGTACGATCTCGATGTACAAGATGCAGAATCCTCTTATCACGGGATAGCTGCTCTGGCGACCCACTGCCAGCAAGACGCCCAGCGGGAATGACAGCCCGATTCCAGTCACGGCGAATACAAACGTAAGGAGCAGCCCGCCCCACAGGTCCGTAGCGACGATGGGCAGGCCTCCCACGCCGCCGTAGAGGAGTACGGTCATGACGAACGGGGAGATGATCCACAGCGTCATCCATAGCCGGCGGGAGGGTACCAGGTGCGCCGCGCCGAACCCAAGCGCGATCAGCACGATGTTCGCGACCAGATAAAGGCGGGACGACATTTCGAATGGGAGGAGCGCCAGCGCGACCAACAGGCCGGCAATCGAGATCGCCACCTGCTGCATGATGCCGCCCCAGGCGCGCCAG
>JBLMXX010000405.1:0-5231 GCA_050257995.1 Acidobacteriota bacterium
ACCCCCGATTTCTACCTGCCTCAGCAGGACGTCTACATCGAACTGACGACGCTGCGCCCGCAACTCGCCACCTACAAGAACCGGCGCGTGCGGCGGATGAAGGAACTCTATCCGGACGTGAACGTCAAGTTGTTCAAGCGCGGCAAGATGCACGACCTCATGGTGAAATACGGATTGGACCGTCAGGCCGCGCGCATTCGCGGGACGGGCGCACAGAAATGAAGACCACGAAGGACAAATCACCGGCGGGCTACGGCGAGCTCTCCGCGGACATTAGACAAGTCCTGATCCCCGCTCAAGCGATCCAGGCACGGGTGCAGGAAATCGGGCAGGCGATTTCGGAGGACTATGCGGGGCGGAATCCACTGCTGGTGGGCGTGCTCAAAGGGGTGGTCTTTTTTATGGCCGACTTGCTCCGCGCGATCACGATACCGGTTGAGATGGATCTGATCTCCGTCTCGAGTTACGCGCCGGAGACGGAGCGGCAGGGATTTGTCCGGCTGGTCAAGGACCTGGAAATCCCCCTCGCGGGTCGCCACGTCCTGTTCGTCGAAGACGTGATCGACACCGGCTTGACATTGAACTATCTGTTGCGGAACCTGCGCACCCGCGAGCCCGCGAGTCTGGACGTCTGCGTGCTCTTCAACAAGCCGGCGCACCGGCTCATCGAGATTCCGCTAAAGTACAAAGGGTTTGATTTGCCCGACCGCTTTGTCGCCGGTTACGGGCTGGATTATCGGGAAAGGTATCGCAATCTGCCGTTCGTGGGGCTGCTCAAGCCGCAGGTCTTCCGGGGCGACGACAAACCCCCCGCGGCGGAGGAGCAAACAAAACCGCCCCGGGCGTAAATGCCGGGGCGGTTCCGTTATAAAGAGGTGCAGGGGCCCCAAGTAACCATCCAGTCACCCTCACCAGTCCTCACGGTCCTTGTATTTCCCCTCTCAACTGCTTGCGCAGCAATCAGAGACCTACAGTCTCCCGCCAGGATTCTCTCAAATCCACTTTCCAGCTTTCTCGAACGTCCTCACTGAGGAGGACGGCCGTTTGTTGGCCGGGAAACTCGATATGAGAGGGCCGTGACCTGGGATTGTTTCAGCGCCGCTGTGATTAGGCACAGCAAGTTTTTTGCTGAAACATCACTCCGGTACCGCTCCGATGAGGCTGCTTTCCAATTTCTTGGAACTCCCTGCACCCCTACTATACGACAATTCGCGGGCAATGTCAATAGCTCAAAAATTCATTCACATTTGTGTTGGGTCGCGTTATGCCTCGTTCGCAAGCAAGGAGCCGAAATAAGTATTGCCGTCGTTTACCGAGCGGATGGTCGAGATCAACTCATCCCGGTCCGCACTTTTGAGGATATAGGCGCGGGCGCCATTCCGCTTGGCTTGGCGGACCAGCGCCTCGTCCGAGTACATCGAAAGGATAATGATCTTGCTCGGCAAGTCCAGCGCCTGGATCGCCTTGGTTGCCTGTAGTCCGCCCAAGTTCGGCATTTCGACGTCCATCAAGACGATGTTCGGGATATGGCTCGTCGTCATGGCAATGGCTTCGCGTCCATCGCGCGCCTCCCCCACCACTTGAACATCCGGGGCGCTGGCGAGCAGAGCGCGCAGCCCCTGCCGCACCAGTCGATGGTCGTCCACCACCAGTACACTGATCATGCCTGCAAACCTCCAGTTTACCTGTTCGCCGGTCCGGAACGGCAACGGCGTCTCTTGCTTGTGACTGAGTATACTATCTCGCCCCACGCGGGTCAATAGGGGTTTACCCTACCTCGATTTTGTTGGGGCCATTCACACTTGCATCGCACGCACACTTGGCTGTGGCGAAGTTCGCCACAGTCATGGCAATGCCCGCCACTATAGTCCCCGTAGCGGCATCTGCCCCCGAAGCGGAGCGGAGTGGGGAGCGGAGTGGGAGGGCAGTTGTGCCCCGGCATGACTGTGCCTGAACTGCGGCACAGCCATGCCGGGGAGTGCTGGTGTGAATTGCCCTTACATAAATCCTCCCTACACTTTGCCGCTGAGGCAAGTGCGTGTATAATCGGAATGCCTCATCGGACATAATCGCGCACTCCGCGCGCCAAGGCAAATGAAAGCGATCAAAATGAAGCGTCTCCCCTTTCTGATCACGCTGATCTTGATGGTTGCCGCCGGATGCAGCGGCTTACCCGGCGATTCCATCCCGCCCACTCCGGAACCCTCGCCGACCCCCGTCGTATTTGCCGAGGACACGGCGCGCGCTTTCCTCAAGGCCTGGTCGGAGGGGGACTATAACGCGATGTACTCGATGCTCGCTCCCAACCGGCAGGCGACGATCACGCCCGATGCATTCATTACGCGCTACACGTCCACGCAAACGGAAGCGACGGTCAAGTCGCTCAAGACCACTTTTATCTCCTCGCATGAGGAAGGGAACGAAGCCGAGGTAAAATTCAACGTCGTCTTTGACACCTATGGGGCGGGGACGATCCAGCAGGACAATACCATGACCCTTCGCCGCGAGGACAATCGCTGGGGCGTGCTCTGGAACCCCGGGCTGATTTTGACCCAATTGAGCGGCGGCGGCTCGGTGCATTTTTATCCGCTGGCGTCGGCGCGCGCGGATATTTACGACCGCAAGGGGCGGGCGCTCACGGCGCCGCAGGAGCAGATCATCGTCGAAGCCGTTCCGGCGGAAATGAAGAATGAGAGCGCGGTGCTGAGCGGGCTCGCGCGCGTCTTTAACCAGCAGCCGGGCGTGATCAAAGCGATGTACAACCGGTTCCCCGGCGATTGGCGGACACCGATCGGCGCGCTCACGCCGGACCAGGTCAAAGCCAATCTCGACGCGCTGAACCAGCCGGGCATCCACACGGATACGACCAAGGATATCCGGACGTACCCGCGCGGGCAGACGGGCGCGCACGTCATCGGCTATGTCGGGCAGATCAACGCGGACGAATTAGACCGCCAGAGTGTCAAGGGCTATCGCGAAGGGGATTTGATCGGCAAAGCCGGACTGGAGTATTGGGGGGAATCGATTCTGGCGGGACAGCGCGGCGGGCGGCTCGTGGTCCTCGCGCCCAGCGGCGCGATCACGGCGACCCTCGCCAACATCCCCGCCAAGCAGAGCCAGAATATCTATACGACCCTGGACGTCGACGCGATGGACATTGTCGAGAAAGCGCTGGGGCAGCGCAACGGCGCCGCGGTCGTCCTGGACGTCTCCAACGGCGCGGTCCTCGCGATGGTGAGCCACCCGGCGTACGATCCCAATCGCCTGTCGCAGAAAATGTCGCCCGCGGATTTTCGCGCGATCCTCAACGATCCCAACGCGCCGCTTGTCAACCGGGCGTCGCAGAGCGCATTCCCGCCCGGATCGGTGTTCAAGATCGTGGCGTATGCGGCGGCGGTCGAGAAAGGTGTCTTTACGCCGGCGAGTCTCTTCAACGACCCCGGGTACTGGGACGGGCTCGGACAAAATTTCCGCAAGTACAACTGGACCTGGCCCATCACCGGCAAGGGACTGGGCACGCTCTCGCTCTCCAGCGCGCTCACCCAATCGGACGACGTGGTCTTTTACCAGGTCGGTCAAAAACTCGATCAGGTCGACCGCAACTTGATGACGAGTTTCGCCCGCGCGTTCGGGCTGGGCTCAGAGACCGGCATCGAAATCTCCGAAGCCGCGGGCATCGTGCCGGACCCTAATGCGGGCCTGTGGCGACCCGGCGATGCCATCAACATGGTCATCGGGCAAGGCACCATGCTTACGTCTCCCTTACAGATCGCGGATATGCTGGCGGCGGTCGCGAACGGCGGGACACTCTATCGCCCGTACCTGGTCTCGCGCATCAGCAGCATCGCCGCGGGCACCGAAAAGGTCACCCAGCCCGAGGTGCGCGGCAAACTGCCGGTGTCGGCGGCAACGCTGGCGTCGATCCGCGACGCGCTGAAAAAAGTGACGACGGCGCCGGAGGGGACCGCGTACAGCGCCTTCAAGGGGTCCAGAGTGATCTCGGCAGGCAAGACCGGAACGGCGGAAGTGCTCAAAGAGGGTGAGCCGCATTCCTGGTTCGCGGGCTATGCACCCGCCGACAACCCCAAGATCGCGGTCGTCGTCCTCGCCGAGCACGGCGGCGAGGGCTCGAAAACCGCCGCGCCCATCTTTCGCGAGATCGTGGAAAAATACCTCGCGCTGCCGAACAAGTAGGGGCGTACCGGTAAGGGACGAGCCGGTAAGGTCAGGGGCGTGCCACCGGCACGCCCCTGACTACATTCTTCCTAAAAGTTGCCGGACGCCGTGACGACATCCTGCTGGTGGATGGGAGTGGGGACGAACTGCGCCCCGTAGAACCAGACCACATCCTGAACGTTGTTTGTGTCCGTCCAGAGCGCGTGGAACCGGTTATCCGAGCCGACGGCCAGCCCGGTATAGTCGCCGATAAAGCCACCGCCGAACCCGTAACGCGAGTTAATCGGTTGGGTGGTCACTTTCTGGATCATAGACGTCGTCAGGTCTCTCACGTGATAGTCGAGCCGCGCGTTGTGGATGTAGGTACCCAGGACATCGCACGTGATGCGACCCACGGGCGGCGTGGGCCCACTGGCACACTGTTGCCACGGCGAGACCACGTCCGCCGCATACGCGGACATGTAGACGCGACCCGAAGGCGAGATGGCGACCGCGGGCCAGAAGGTATCGACGCGGCGCGCGGCCGGGGCGTTCAAGCCCCCGGCGGGATAGCCGATCGCGGTGCGGTTGGAAGCGTCGAGCGCGGCAAAGATCAGCGCGGGCGCGCTCCAGGTTGCCCCGCCATTCGTCGATTTGCTGAAGACGGTCGCGAGATGGCAGCCGTTGTTCGTCCGGGTGGCGCACAAGCCGCCGGCGTTGCTCATCTGCGTCGACCACGCGACATAGAGATCGCCGTTCGGCGCGACATCCGCCGCGGGGAAACTGTTCACGCGGAAAACGGTGTTGGCGGGAGGGATGATGTCCTGCAGTGTGGAGACCGCCACCGGTTTGCCGAAACTCACGCCGCCGTCCGTGGATTTCACGACGTAGGTACTGTCCAGCGTCGCCAGGCGCGTGGACCCTTCAAAGAACACATACACGGCCCCATCGTAGCCCACGACGACGCGCGAGCCCTGGTCGTACAGCACGTTACTCGAGATGTTCTGCGGAGCACTAAAGGTCGCGCCGTGGTCCGTCGAGAACGCAAAAAAGATCGGCGATTGGACATAGCGGCC